>JBAQHA010000213.1:0-2251 GCA_049288075.1 Oricola sp. | reverse complement strand
CAAATAAACCCACACAGCAAATCAACATTTGCTGTGTGGGCGACGACGACCAGTCGATCTACGGCTGGCGCGGCGCGGAGGTCGACAACATCCTCCGCTTCGAGAAGGATTTCCCCGGCGCCACCGTCATTCGCCTCGAGCGCAACTACCGCTCCACCGAGCACATTCTCGGCGCCGCCTCGCATCTGATCGCCCACAACGAGGGCCGGCTCGGCAAGACGCTGTTCACCGAGATGCTGGACCCCGACCACGCCAAAGTGCAGGTCCACGCTGCCTGGGACTCGGAGGAAGAAGCCCGCGCCGTCGGCGAGGAGATCGAGCAGGCGCAGCGCAATGGCCACAGGCTCAACGACATGGCGATCCTCGTGCGCGCCTCGTTCCAGATGCGCGAGTTCGAGGACCGCTTCGTCACGATCGGCCTCAACTACCGCGTCATCGGCGGCCCGCGCTTCTACGAGCGCATGGAGATCCGCGACGCGCTGGCCTATTTCCGCGTCGTCGCCCAGCCGGCCGACGATCTCGCCTTCGAGCGCATCGTCAACACGCCCAAGCGCGGCCTCGGCGACAGTTCCGTGCGCCTCGTCCACGATTACGCCCGCGCCCGCAACATCCCGATGCTGGAGGCGGCGCGCGAGATCGTCCAGACCGAGGAGATGAAGCCGAAGCCCCGCGCCGCGCTGCGCGAGCTCACCGAGAACTTCGCCCGCTGGCAGGAGCGGCTGGAGAACTCGCCGCACGCCCAATTGGCCGAGGAGATTCTCGACGAGAGCGGCTACACCGCCATGTGGCAGGCCGACCGCTCGGCCGAGGCCCCGGGCCGGCTGGAAAACCTCAAGGAACTCGTCAACAACATGGCGGATTACGAGAGCCTGCGCTCCTTCCTGGAGCATGTCGCCCTCGTCATGGACGCCGAGCAGAACGCCGATCTTGACGCCGTCTCGATCATGACGCTGCACGCCGCCAAGGGGCTGGAATTCGAGACCGTCTTCCTGCCCGGCTGGGAGGAAGGCCTGTTTCCCCACCAGCGCGCCCTCGACGAGGGCGGCCGCTCCGGCCTGGAGGAGGAACGCCGCCTCGCCTATGTCGGCCTGACGCGGGCCAAGCGCTTCTGCCACATCTGGTTCGTCTCCAACCGCCGCATCCACGGCATGTGGCAGGGCACCGTGCCGTCGCGCTTCCTCGACGAACTCCCGGCCGCCCATTGCGACATCGCCGAGCCGTCCTCCAATTACGGCGGCTACGGCTCCTACGGCGCGTCGCGCTTCGACAGGGCCGAGGCCTTTTCCACCAACCGCTCCTCGCCCGGCTGGCAGCGCGCGCAGCAGAACCGCACCGAGGCGACCTCGCAGAACTGGGGCTCCCGCTCCGGCCACGCGGTGGAGCGCATCGGCTACGGCGAAGCCGATTCAGGCTACGGCGCCGGCCGCAAGTCCGTGAAGCCCCGCACCATCGAAGGCGAACTCGTCGCCAAATCCGTCTCCGACACCCCGTCGGACTTCACCGTCGGCGACCGGGTCTTCCATATGAAATTCGGCAACGGCAACGTGGTGGCGGTGGAAGGAAACAAGCTCACCGTGGCCTTCGACAAGGCGGGCGAAAAGCGGGTGCTGGACGGGTTTGTGGAGCGGGTGTGAGGGCTGACACCTCCCTTCTCCCCTTGTGGGAGAAGGTGTTTTCGTCCGTTCCGTGAACGGGCGAAAACGGATGAGGGGTTCTCCGGCGCCGAGCCGCCCCCTCACCCTCCTTCGCTTCGCTCAGGCACCCTCTCCCACGAGGGGAGAGAGAAAGCGACGGCAGGAAAACTCACTTGTTAAGATCGAGATGAAGGCGTTCCAGCGGGCTCCGCACTCCCCTCCCCGCCGTCATCCCTGTGCTTGTCACAGGGATCCATTCCAGAGACCGCGGCGTCATCCGCCCATTGCCGCCAAACGCCGTCACCACAACAGCCGCCGCAGGTCGTTCCAGTCCGGATTGCTCTCCTCGATCAGGTTGACACGCCATTGGCGCGGCCATTTCTTGATCGTCTTCTCGCGCCGGATCGCCTCGGTTATCTCGTCATATTCCTGGAACCAGACGAGGCGTTTCACTCCGTATTTCGCGGTAAACTTCGAGCCGTAGCCGATTTCGTGCTCGTAGATGCGCCGCGCCAGATCGCTGGTGACGCCGGTGTAGAGTGTCCCGCCTTTCTTCGATGCCAGTATGTAGACGTAGCCGACGCGCCCCATCCGATGACGTTAGCGGAATGGATCCC
>JBAQHA010000212.1:0-2372 GCA_049288075.1 Oricola sp. | reverse complement strand
CTCGGCGCGACGCTCCTCGGCATCTGCTATTTCGCGACGATCATGCTTTTGCGCCGGCATGACGCGGACGATCCCTGGATGCCGGTTCATGTTCCGGAACCGCGCGAGGCGGACGAGGACACCGTGTTCGTCTCCAGCTTTCCCGGCCTCGACACAAGAGCACTCGTGGGATGGTTCCTGCTGCTCAGTTGCGCCATTCTGGTGTCGGGCGCGCTCAGCGTGGCGATGTCGGAACGGCTCGCGGAGCAGACCGGACTCGGGACAGGTCTGATCGGCGTGACGCTGCTCGCCGCCGTGACGTCGTTGCCCGAACTGAGCACATCGGTCGCGGCGGTGCGCATCGGTTCCTACACGATGGCGATCTCCAACATTTTCGGCTCGAACCTGCTGATGCTGGCGCTCGTCTGGCCGGCGGATATCCTGTACCGCAAAGGACCGATCCTCGCCGGTATCGAACCGGTACTCGACCTGGCGCTCGTCTCCGGCCTGCTGGTCACGGTCATCTTTGTGGCGGGACTTCTGGTCCGCAGCCGGCGCAACGTAGCCGGTTTCGGCTACGACTCTCTTGCCGTGCTCGCGATTTTTGCGGTTACACTGCTGCTGTATTGGGTCGAACGCTAGAAGGCGCGTCCATTGCGGTTGCGCGACAGCCGCGTGACGGCGGCGGCCATTTCACGCACGAGAACCGGAACCATGCTGAGGCCGATCACCTGCAGCCATGCCTCGCCGGGAAGCGGAGCGAGGCTCAGCGCGTCCGAGACGATCGGCTGGAGATCGGCGACGGCCAGAATGGCAAGGCAAAGCGCGATGGAGAGCCAGACATAGGGATTGCGGGTCACCTGGCTCGAATGCAGCTTGTCACGCCAGTTCCGCATGTTGAAGACGTGCCAGAGCTGGGCGAGCGCCAGCGTGTAGAAGCACATGGTCGTGACGGCGTCGCCTTCCATCCTGAAGTGGAACAGCGCGAGCGCCAATGCCGCCAGCGTCGCCACAGCGATGACGATTCCATGAACGATAATCGCAATCCATTGCTTCCGCGCCAGGATCGGCTCCGACGGCGAACGCGGCGGCCGGTCCAGCACGTTGCGGTCCGCCTCGATCGTGCCGAGCGCGAATGCCGGGAAGACGTCGGTGACGAGATTGAGGAACAGGATCTGCAGCGGCTGCAGCGGCAATGGCAAGCCGCCGAGCACGGCCAGGCCGACGATCAGGATTTCCGAGAGATTGCAGGACAGTAGATAGGTCGTAAAGCGCCGGATATTCGTGTAGATAAGCCGGCCTTCGCGCACCGCGTGGATGATCGTGGAGAAGGCGTCGTCGCGCAGCACGAGATCGGCGGCTTCGCGGGCGACCTGGGTTCCGCGCAGGCCCATCGCGATGCCGATGTCGGCCTTGCGCAGGGCAGGGGCGTCGTTGACGCCGTCGCCGGTCATCGCGACCACTTCTCCCGCCTCCTGGTGCAGGCGGATGAGCAGAAGCTTCTGTTCGGGGTCGACGCGGGCGAAAACACGGGCGGCGCGCGCGTGTTCCTTGTCGCCGTCCGACATCTCCTCGTAGGTTTTCAGGTCGCGCCCCTCGATGGTCGTGTCGGGCGAGGCGGCAAGCCCGACTTCCTCGGAGATGTGCCGGGCTGTTGCCGCATGGTCGCCGGTCACCATGACGACCGTGATGCCGGCTCGGCGTGCGTCCGCGATGGCGGCGGATATGTCGGCGCGCGGCGGGTCCTGGAACCCGACGACGCCATAAAGCGTCAGCCCTTCATAGACCGGTCCGTCGCGATCGGCGGTTTCCTTGCCGGCCAAGGCGAGAAGCCTCAATCCCTGCATGGCCAGCACGTCGCAGACCGTCGCCCAGTGACGCCGGTGCTCGCGGTCGAAAGGCGCGGTGGCGCCGCCATTGGCGACTTTGGTGACACAGTCGAGCACGGCTTCCGGCGCGCCCTTGACGGCAACGATATAACGGCCGTCGGCGAGATGGACCGTCGCCATCATCCGTGTATGGGAGTCGAATGCGTGCTCGGCGACTTCCGGAAATTCGCGCAGCAGGTCGTCACGATGCATCCCGCCGGAAGCCGCGACTTCGAGCAGCGCCACTTCCATCGGGTCGCCCGTCGACTGGCCACCGTTCCCGCCGAGGGAGGCATTGCTGCACAGGGCAGCGGCGCGCAGCAGCAAGCCCGTGTCCTGGCCGGCGACCGGTTCGATTGGCCGTCCATCGAGAATGAAGGATCCGGCGTGGCGGTCGAAGGCCAATTCGCCGGTGGCCGTCACGATCCGGTCGGTATGCATGCGGTTCTCGGTCAGCGTGCCGGTCTTGTCCGTAAGGATGACCGTGGTCGCGCCCAGCGTCTCGACCGCCGATAGCCGTTCGAC
>JBAQHA010000211.1:0-9840 GCA_049288075.1 Oricola sp. | reverse complement strand
GGCCAGCGCAAAACCGTCATCCTCGAATTCGCGCTCCAGGAGCTGGAAGATGCGTTCGGCCTCGAGTTTTCCGGCGGAGAGATGGAGGCGGATCTGCGACATGCTACTGGTTTTCCCGTTCGGCCGCGCGTTCTGCCGCGACGGCTTCCTTTTTCTGTCTGGCAGCCGCCGTATCAGCTTGTTTCGGCGGTGCGAAGCTTAAAACGACGTCGCCCTCCTGTCGCCGAAATGGGTTTCGAGGCCCGCCTGGCGGGCATCGACCAAGTGGTTCCGGTTCGCGCCGGCGGCGCCAACGAAGGCGAGTTTGACCGCGATACTGTCCATTGCCGCCTCGGCTCCTACCGGATCATTCGGTGATAGTGCCTTTCAGGCCTGGGCGGCAAGGCGGCGGAATTCAGGTCTTTGAAAGATCGCGCAGTTTCTGGATCGCGCTTGCGGAATCCTCTCCGAAGGAGATGGTCTTGCGAAACCGCCCCTGGCTGTCGAGCAGCAGGATCGAGGCTGTGTGGTCCATCGTGTAGTCGCCGTCACCGGTGTCGATGCGTTTGAAATAGATGTTGAAACCGCGCGCCATGGCGCGGACGGCTTCCGGATCGCCGGTGATGCCGCGCACATGCTGGTTCACGTTGCCGATATAGGTGCCGAGCACCTCGGGCGTATCGCGTTCGGGATCGATGGACACGAAGAACGACCTGATGTTCTTGCCATCGTCGCCGAGCGCGTCATACCAGTTGTTCAGTTCGTAGAGGGTGGTCGGGCAGATCTCGGGACAGTGGGTGAAGCCGAAGAACACGGTCGTCGGATGGCCGCGGAAGGCCGCCTCGGTTATCGGCTGGCCGTCCTGATCGGTCAGCGTGAAGGGAACGCCATAGGGCTTATCGGCGTTGTCCGCCGACTTGCGGTAGATCTCGTATCCGAGCCAGGCTCCGGCGGCGCCGAGCACGACAATCAGGGCGGCGAGAAACGCGCGCATGCTTCACCTCTTCATTTTGTCGGTGGTTATCTAGCGAGTCCGGCCTTCGATTTCATCCGGTCAAATTGGCGCGCCTAGATGCACCAGGCCAGCCCCGCCTGCAGCAGTGACCAGAACAGTGCATCGCCATGGGCGGACCAGCCGGCGAATCCGGCAAGGCCGACCGCCGCCACAACCGCGACGAGAATCACGGTCGGACGCGGGCCGACAACGCCGTCATTGCGCCGCAGGTTGCTGCCGGTGGTTGGAAGATCGCTCATATTCGTTTTCTAACCGATTTCGACGTGCAAACCAATCGGATGCGGTGCGAATATGTCAGGCGCGGGCGCCTGCTCTTGACCTGCGTCAATGTGCGCGGTCCGATGCGGCCACAGTATCCGGCATTCGGACGAGGGAGGAGACCATGGCCGAGGAAAACGAAATCGCGGAGGTCGTGCAGCGTCCGCCGGCGATGCCGAAGGTAAACGCAATCGGCTTCGCCGACCTTGCCGACGCGCTGCGCAAGGGGCTGTCTGATTTCACCAGCGCGCCGCTATTCGGGCTTTTTTTCGGCGGGGTCTATGCCTTGGGCGGCATCGTCATCGCGCTATCGCTGACGGTGTGGGATATCCCGTGGATGATCTATCCCGTGGCGATCGGCTTTCCGCTGATCGGCCCCTTTATCGCTGTCGGTCTTTACGAAGTCAGTCGTCGCCTGCAGTCGGGCAAGTCGTTGGCGTGGAGGGATATTCTCGGAGTCGTCTGGCTGCAGCGTCAGCGCGAACTCGGCTGGATGGCCTTCGTGATGCTGTTCGTGTTCTGGGTGTGGATGTACCAGGTGCGCCTGCTGGTCGCGATCATCCTCTCGCGCTCGTCGTTTTCGACGCTCGACCGGTTCCTGCAAGTCGTCTTCACGACGCCGCAGGGGTGGACGTTCCTGGCCGTCGGCCATGTGGTGGGCGCGGTGCTTGCCCTGGTGCTTTTCTCCATCACGGTGATCTCGATCCCGCTGCTGCTCGACCGTGAAGCCGATTTCGTCACTGCGATGATCACCAGCGTGAAGTCCGTTACGACCAATCCCGTGCCGATGCTCGGCTGGGGCGTCTTCGTTACGCTGGCGGTGATCGTTTCTTCGGCGCCGTTGTTTCTCGGCCTGCTGGTAACGCTTCCGGTGTTGGGCCATGCGACGTGGCATCTGTATCGGAAGGCGGTGTCGCCCGCGTAATCGCGGATGCGCCCGCAGCGAGCGGGCGCATCCGTTCGGCGCGTTCCAGCGCTCGCTCGTCGATGGAGAACAGGCCGCAGACGACCGGGCACCCGTCGATGACGCGGCGCGCGAGCAGCTCCATGCCGAGTTCGAAGAGCTTCGTCAGTTCGAATATGCGCTCCTCCGTCACCGCGATGTAGTGGGTGATGCCGTTGCGGCGCGCGTAGTCCACGTTGGCGATCGTCAGCTGCAGGGAAGCGAGTCCGAGGCCGGCCGGCAGCCGGTCGGTCGCCATGTCGTGATCGACGCAGTATCGCGACAGTTCCCAGATCGTCGGCGAACGGAAGTTGAAGTCATCTGGCACGAGACCGTCGAAGGCGAGATCGAGCAATGTCGTCTGGGTGGTCGGGATCAGCCTGATCCCGGCATCGACCGCCCCGTCGGGACCGAGCGAAAGGGCATAGGTGCAGGGGAGGTCGTCGAGCAAATCCTTTTCCTGATCGCCCTCGACCGGCACGTCCCAGGCGAGATGGTCGTGGAAGACCTTCTTGCGCAAGCGGTAGTATTCGGCGATTGCGCCCGCGTGGTTCTCTCGGTCATGCATTTCGATGTGAACGATCATTGCCACCTCCGGCCGGGACGCCGGAAGTCGTCTTAGCGCAACGGAAGTTCCACTACAACCTGTGAGCGAATTTCGTAAATAAATTCAACTCAAGAGCGCGGACGATTGCCGCCGCCTTGTTGTTGACGCGCAGCTTGCTCTTGGCGCTCTGGACATGGGCGACCACAGTCCAGCGGGATATGCCCATGACTTCCGCTGTCTGCTGGTCCGTCTTGCCGAGCGAGCCCCAGTAGAGAACCTCGATCTCCCGATCGGTGAGGTTGTATTTCGGCTGTTCCGACTTAAAGAAGCGTTCCGTGATCGCCACGGCGATGATGTAGGCCTGTTCGCGGCACCGGGTGAGCGCCGCCGAGCTTTCGTCGGCGTTGTCGGTGACATCCATGTCGGTGGCGAATGTCGCCACTGCATGGGTATTCGCGCCGATATGGACGGGGATGCCGATGGTGAAACGGCCGATCCCGTGCGCCATCGCTTCCGCGCCGAATTCGGCAAGCTCTGCGGTTTCCGCATTGTTGTGATCGAAGATCACCGCGCCTACCGAGTACAACCCTTTGGTCAGGACGGGGTCGATTCGCGAGTAGTCCATTTCGCTGTAGCGATGCAGCCACAGCGCGGGATAGGTCGAGACGATGACCCGCGACAGCAGGCTCGAATCGCCCATCTGCGCCCAGAACGACACATAATTGCTCCCGGTGACGTCGCGAGCTTTCTTGAGCGTGTCGAGCAGAGCGGGCGGAAAATCGGGGTCCGCCGACGTGATCTCAAAATCCGGTGCAACAAGAACACGCAGCAATTTCTACCGATCCTCTCCGTCGAACGGCGATGGCGCTGAAGCGGCGCCCACAACCAGAACTACGGCAAGAATACAACTAATTGTAGTGGATATGATCCCGGAGAAGAAATTCCCCGCTGTTTTCCTCTATTTTTCGCACCGTCTCTGCAACCTTATTTCCCTGGCGCGCTTATGCTTTTCGCGAGGGAGCGCAAAGCGGGGCAGCCGCCGCGCCGGAGGCCAGCCATGCGATACGCCGCGATCATCAATCCCGACGCCTCAACGCTGAAATCAGTCGACCGAAACTACCTTGCCGGGACGATCACCGACAGGTTCGAGGCCAACGGGCACGAAATATCGGTCGATTATGCCGTCGGGAGCGACATGCTGGCTGCGATCGAATCGGCATCGAAAGCCGATGTGGACGCGGTGCTGGCGGGCGGCGGCGACGGCACGATCTCGGCCGCGGCGGGACTGCTGCAGGGAACCGGCAAAGCGCTCGCCGTGCTGCCCGGCGGCAACATGAACCTGTATGCCCGTTCGCTCGGTGTCCCGCTTGAAATCGATGCCGCCATCGAAGCGCTGGCGACCGGCCGCGTCCAGGAGGCCGACATCGCGTTCGCCAACGACCGGCCGTTTATCCACGAATTCTCGCTCGGATTGCATCCGGAGATGATCGAAGCGCGCGACCGGCAGAAATACGGCTCGCGGCTGGGCAAGCTTGTCGGGAGCATCCGGTCCCTCGGTCAGGTGATCCTGCGGCCGCCGCTGGTGCGCGTCCGGCTCGAGGACGGGAAGGGCGGCGAACGCGCCATCGCGACGGCGGCGCTCGCCATTTCGAATAATCCCTTCGGCTCGGGCCATCTGCCCTATGCCGACCGCATCGATGGCGGCGAACTCGGCGTCTATATCATCCATACGCTCAAGCCCGCCGAACTTGCGGCGATCGCCGCGCGACTTTCCGGCGGGACCTGGGCCGAGATGCCGCAGATCGAAACCTTCACGGCGACGTCACTGCGCCTGACGCGGCGGCGGCGGTTCAAGGCGGCGATCGACGGCGAACTGGTCAGGATGCGCGGCCCGGTCGACATCCGCATTGCGCCGGGCGCGCTGCGTGTCGTCGTCCCCGACCAAGAACACGCCGTACGCGCGCAGCAGGCCTAATATTTGCTCGGGACGTAAAGCTCCGGCGGCAGGACGGCGCGCTCGTATTCCGGGTTGAACACGCGCTCGGGCAATTCGACCTCCTCGTGGGGCACCGGCTCGTAGGGGATCAGCGTCAGCAGGTGGTCGATGCAGTTGAGGCGGGCGCGCTTCTTGTCATTGCCCTCGACGATATACCACGGCGCTTCCGGTATGTTGGTGCGGGCGAACATCTCCTCCTTCGCCTTGGTGTAGTGCTCCCAGCGCACGCGCGACTGCAGGTCCATCGGCGACAGCTTCCACTGCTTCATGGGGTCGCGGATGCGCATCAGGAAGCGCATCTGCTGTTCCTCGTCGGTGATGGAGAACCAGTATTTGACGAGGCGGATGCCGGCGCGCGCCAGCATACGCTCGAATTCCGGGACGTCGTTGAAGAACTGCTCGACCTGATCGGGCGACGCGAAGCCCATGACGCGCTCGACGCCGGCGCGGTTGTACCAGGAACGGTCGAACAGGACGATTTCGCCGGCCGCGGGAAGGTGCGGCACGTAGCGCTGGAAATACCACTGCGTCTTTTCGCGGTCGGTCGGCGCGGGAAGCGCGACGACGCGGCAGATGCGCGGATTGAGCCTTTGGGTGATGCGCTTGATGACGCCGCCCTTGCCGGCGGAGTCGCGGCCCTCGAAAACGACGACGATGCGCTCGCCGGTGTGGGAGACCCAGTCCTGAAGCTTGATCAGTTCGGACTGCAGGAGGATCAGCTCGCGGAAATAGGTCTGGCGGTCGATGGTCTCGGGATGCGCCTTCTTGTAGATCTTGCGCAATTCCATCGACAAGGCGGGCTCGGACAGTTCGAGCTCGAAATCCTCGTCCAGCGTATCGGCAAGTTCCGCCTCTAGCCAATCCTGCGCGTGGTTCCGATTGTCGGTATCCGGCATCTCTATCCTCCTGTCATTTGGCGCGGCGATCTGGCGCCCTGCGCGGCTGGCTTTCCTTGATCTCGGTCATTGAAGCTTTTGTGACAAATGAAAAATCGACTTCACGTCCGCGAAACGAAAAAGGCGGGCCGAAGCCCGCCTTTCCTCCTCCCGAGTTCGCCGGCTTAGGCGGCGAACTGGTTCATCGTGTTGTCCTTGCCGCCGGCCTTGAGGGCGGCCTCGCCGGCAAAGTATTCCTTGTGGTCGTCGCCGATGTCGGAACCGGACATGTTCTGGTGCTTGACGCAGGCGATGCCCTGGCGGATTTCGGCGCGCTGGACGTTCTTGACGTAGCCGAGCATGCCCTGATCGCCGAAATATTCCCGGGCCAGGTTGTCGGTCGACAGCGCCGCCGTGTGGTAGGTCGGCAGGGTGATCAGGTGGTGGAAGATGCCGGCTTCGCGGGCGGCATCCGACTGGAAGGTGCGGATGCGCTCGTCGGCTTCAGCCGCCAGTTCGGACCCGTCATAGGCGACGCTCATCAGCGTTGCGCGGTCGTAAGCGGAGACGTCGCGGCCCTCGGCCTCCCAGGCGTCGAAGACCTGCTGGCGGAAGTTCAGCGTCCAGTTGAAGGACGGCGAGTTGTTGTAGACCAGCTTGGCGTTCGGGATGACCTTGCGGATCTCGTTCATCATGCCGCCGATCTGGCCGATATGCGGCTTCTCGGTCTCTATCCAGATCAGGTCGGCGCCGTTCTGCAGCGAGGTGATCGAGTCGAGGACGCAGCGCGCCTCGCCCGTGCCGGAGCGGAACTGGAACAGGTTGGAGGGCAGACGCTTCGGACGCAGCAGCTTGCCGTCGCGCTTGATGACGACGTCGTTGGGCTGCAGATCGTCGGCGGTAATTTCCTCGCAGTCGAGGAAAGAGTTGTACTGGTCGCCGAGGTCGCCCGCTTCCCTGGAATAGGCAAGTTGCTTGGTGAGGCCGGCGCCGAGCGAGTCGGTGCGGGTGACGACGACGCCGTCATCGACCCCGAGTTCGAGGAAGGCGTAGCGGCAGGCGCGGACCTTGGCGAGGAACTCCTCGTGCGGGACCGTGACCTTGCCATCCTGGTGGCCGCACTGCTTTTCGTCGGAAACCTGGTTTTCGATCTGCAGCGCGCAGGCGCCGGCCTCGATCATCTTCCTGGCGAGCAGGTAGGTCGCCTCTGCATTGCCGAAGCCCGCGTCGATGTCGGCGATGATCGGCACGATGTGGGTCTCGTGATTGTCTATTCTGTGCTGAATCTCGGCGGCCTTGTTGGAGTCGCCGGCAGCGCGGGCCTTGTCGAGGTCCCGGAACAGCAGGTTCAGTTCACGCGCATCGGCCTGGCGCAGGAAGGTGTAGAGTTCCTCGATCAGCGCCGGAACGGAGGTCTTCTCGTGCATCGACTGGTCCGGCAGCGGGCCGAACTCGGAGCGCAGGGCGGCGACCATCCAGCCGGACAAATAGAGGTAGCGGCCCTTGGTGGTGCCGAAATGTTTCTTGATGGAGATCATTTTCTGCTGGCCGATAAAGCCGTGCCAGCAGCCGAGCGACTGGGTGTAATTGGCCGGGTCCTTGTCATAGGCGGCCATGTCCTGGCGCATGATCTTCGCCGTGTAACGGGCGATGTCGAGGCCGGTCTTGAAGCGATTCATCGCCTTCATGCGGGCGACGGCTTCCGCGTCGATGGCGTCCCAGGTGCCGTTGTGGCTCTGGATCAAGGTGCGGGCCGACTGGATGTCCTGAGTGTACGACATTTCGATCTCCTTAGGTCGATTTGTAAAAATCTGTGGTGTTGCATTGCAGCGCGAATGCTGGAATGTCACGGAAATCCGCGATTTTCCGCCGGAAAATCGTGTCGATTTGTTGCGACGCAAAGCGATGGGCGGTAAACTTGTAAAAGATTTACAATTTTGGAAGCTTAACCGGCGACGATCAGCGGCGAAGCGGAAGGCGGAGCTTCACGCCGCTGCGAAACGACAGCCAGCGGGCGGGAAAGTTCCAGCGCCACTGGTCGAGCCGGGCGAGGAAGCGAAGCGGGGACGGCGCCGGGGTGACCGCGGGGGCTTCGAACAGAACGCGGTACAGGTCCGGGCTGGCGCGGCCGAGCAGGCGCCGGATCGCCGCGGGGTCCTGGCGCAGGAGGTCGGCGAGGACCGACAGGCCGGAGAAATGCGTCCGGATGCCGTTTCGCGAGGCGACGCCGGTGAAGACGAAGGTGCGGCTTCGCGCCATGGCGATTAGGTCGCTGAACAGGTCGATCGCGGCGTCGCGCGGATCGATCCGCTCAGAGAAATGCAACGGCAGGCCGCCGGTATCCGGGATGTCGGCGACGCCGAGGAGCTCGGTGTCCGGCCCGAAGGCGGCGCGGGCGCGCGCCTTGACCTCGGCGGAATCGGAACAGACGAGCAGCCGGCGGCCGGCAAACAGCGTTCGACAGCGGGCAAACAGGCGCGCGTAGTCGGTCGCCAGATCGGAATGGCGCACATGGATGGCGTCGTAGTCGCCGCCGAGCGGAAGCAGCCGCCGCGCGACCTCGTCCGCCACCGCCGGGGCGAGGGCGAGGCGGCGCAGCGCGAAGAAGCCCTTGGTGCCGCCGCCCGACTGTTCGTGGACCAATAGCCGCTCCGCATGGTCGCGGGCGAAATCGAAGGAGATGACGCAGCCGCTTTGCTCGTCGACGACGAGCTGGTCGGGACTACCCCGGTACGGTCCGTAGGAGGAAACACGGCCCGCCAGCGGCGCGGGGAGGACGGTGGCGACCGCATCGAGCCGCCTGGCGACCGCATCGTCCCAGGCAATGACGGCGCAGCCGAAATCGTCGCCCGCGACGAAAAGCTCGCCGAACGGCAGGCGCAGGCCGCTGCGCGACAGGTCGACGACCAGCACGCGGCCGAAGCGGGCGGCGTGGCGGCGGCATTTCTCCACCTGCACCAGGGTGTCGTTCAGCCCGCCTTGCGGACGCACGAGAAGGAAGCGGGCCTGCGGATCGATGCCGGCCGGGCGGCCCTCGGTGTCGTTCATGGGGAACCGATACCATGGGGCGAACGGGGGCGGAAGCGGCGCTTCATGTCCCGCGCGGCCGGCCATCCGCCCGGCTCGCGCGCCGCGGGCTTGCCGATTCTCGCGGCGCGGCCTAATTTCGTTATCATGTGAACTATTCCTCCCGGCATCGCATCCAGAAACCAGACGGAGTGGCAGAATTGCTTCAACGCTCGCAAGCCGGGCCCCGGCCGGACGGCCTCGACGCGCCGCAGCGCTTCTGGGCATGGGCGGCGGTGCTGCTGACGATCACGCTGGCGGTTCTCGACGGCACGATCGCCAATGTGGCGCTGCCCTCCATCGCCGCCGATTTCGATGTCAGCCCGTCGGCCTCGATCTGGATCGTCAACGGCTACCAGCTCGCCATCGTCGTGTCGCTGCTGCCGGCCGCGTCGCTGGGCGAGATCCTCGGCTACCGGCGCGTCTATCTGTCCGGCATCGTGCTGTTCACCGCCGCCTCGCTGGCCTGCGCGCTGTCGCAATCGCTGCCGCAACTGGCGGCCGCCCGCGTCGTCCAGGGCTTCGGCGCGGCCGGCCTGATGAGCGTCAACGCCGC
This sequence comes from Oricola sp., assembly GCA_049288075.1. Taxonomy (GTDB): domain Bacteria; phylum Pseudomonadota; class Alphaproteobacteria; order Rhizobiales; family Rhizobiaceae; genus Oricola. The sequence goes on along the minus strand of JBAQHA010000211.1, from coordinate 605 downwards.
CATGCTGCGCTACATCGTACCGAAGGCGCGGTTCGGCGCGGCAATCGGCGTCAACGCGTTCTTCGTGGCGTCGGCGGCGACCGCCGGGCCGGTGCTGGCCGGCTTCGTGCTCGCCTGGACGACATGGCCGTGGCTGTTCGCCATCAACGTGCCGCTTGGCATCGTCGCCGCCACGATGGGCTGGCTCAGCCTGCCGCAAAGCGACCGCGCCGACCGCCGCTTCGACTGGATCAGCGCGCTGCTGTCGGCGACGACAATCGGCCTGCTGGTAACGACCATCGACATTGCGGGCCAGGAGGCGCGGTGGCCGCAGGTGGCGGGCGGGATCGCCGGCATGGCGATCGCCGGGACGCTGCTGGTGCGCCGCGCGCTGAAGGTGGCCGAGCCGCTGCTGCCGCTGGACCTGTTGCGGCGGCCGGTCTTCGCGATGTCGATCGGCACGTCGATCGCCTCGTTCATCGCCCATACGATGGCCTTCGTGGCGCTGCCCTTCGCGTTCCAGTCGATCATGGGCTTCGCGCCGGCCGAGGTGGGCCTGCTGATGATGCCGTGGCCGCTCGCCACGGCTGTCGCCGCGCCGCTGGCGGGCCGGCTCTCCGACCGCC
>JBAQHA010000210.1:0-3270 GCA_049288075.1 Oricola sp. | reverse complement strand
CTCACCTGCACGTATGCAGACTGTCGAAATCGCATTTTTCGGGTTTGAATTAATTGGCCACTGCGAATGAAATTACGCTTGCCACGGAAATCTTGCCGTCTATCGACAACCGTATATGGCGCTTGCTGCTATTTTTTACAAGGAACAGGCCGGCTTTTGTTTATCGAGGATACTCCGGGAATCGGGCGGGCGAGAGTTGCATTTTGCCGTCATGCCAAAAACGGGAACCGGGGATTGCCCCTGTGCGGAACTTACTGCAGTCGGCGCATCGTACCGAAAACCCGGCCCCAAAAACGCGACGTGACGCCGAAATTGTTGGCCTCGTCGGCATGATGCATCGCATGGCCGCGTTTGACGCTGTAGAGATAACCGGAATGGGCGGGGTGCCAGTGATGAACGGCGTGATGCACGCTGACATACCAGAGATAGCCCGTCACGAGCCCGCACGAAACGGCGCTCGCCGTCGCGAAATCAGTAAGCCGGAGAAGCGGACAGAACACGAAGCCTAGAAACAACACGACGCTGAGCCATGTGGGCGTGCCAATCAGCGCATGCACATCGCGGTGGTGCTGTTCATGCATCTCCTTGATAAAGGGCATGTGATGCAGCACGAAACGATGCAGGACGTATTCGAGCAGCGTCCACAGCGCCAGGCCGCACAAGAAAAACGCTATCCACGCTTCCCCTCCATCGGCACCGGCATTCATGACGCCTGCCGCGCCGAAAACCGCGATCAGCACTGGGTAAGCGAAAAAGTCGCTGTAGTAGCCAATTCGCATGAGAAGCATTCCCTGCGTCCTGATTGCCAATTCACCAGCAAATGCGGTGCCGTGCATGGATCGCCTTCTCGGCGCCAAAAATGGCGCAAAGATGTAACCTTAGGCTCGGATGGGGAATTGGAGGCGGTCGGTCGCCCGTAGTCATTCTGGCGGCATCCGAGTGTTGCGACATTTCCGACGCATGCGCTGCAATTAGCAATGACGCCCACACCTGCATATGGCATAAGGGAAGTTGCGGATCGAAATTTGCACCGCTCTTCAATTCGAGACTATCAGATAAATTGCGTTTGGGCAGGGATGAGAAAATCATCCGGTTCGACGCCGGTTATGGGAGTCGAGTTCATGTCGATCGGAACCATCCTAGTCATAATTCTCATCGTCTTCCTGCTCGGCGGCTTCAGCGGCCGTTTCAGAGGCTACGGTTATGGTTTCGGCCATACCGGAATCGGTGTCCTCGGTGTCATCCTGATCGTCGTCATCGTGCTGCTGCTCACCGGCCGGATCTAGATCTGACCTGAGTCCTCGCAATGTCCGATTTTCGCGGCCCGTATCGAATTGCGAGTCCCCGGGCAGTTGCGCATTGACCGGTGTTGGAGCGACACAGCAGCCGGAGCGGCGGTATCCGGAAGTGGTCACCGGAACGAGGCGGCAACCATGAACGCGCATACAAGGATGCCACGAAGAAGCTGAAACATCGCCAGGAAAGCATGCTCGGGCGGATCAATGGCAACAAGTCTGGCGAGACCATTCGCGCCGACGATCTTTCAGATGAACCTGTCGGTGAGGTCTCAACGGTGCCCAACTCAAGGAGAAATACAGTGATCAGAATTGAACCTCGGCCAGGATTTCCCAAAAAACCGGAAGCGCCCAAGAAAGCGGTCGCTGTGGACCGACCGGGCTTCGATTTTGACGGTTCCACAGGCGAGACGACGGCCGGAACCGGCCTGGGTCTGGGCGAAGACGCGTCGGAGGATCCCCGGGATCGCAGCTTGCCTGACCGCCGATCCGGCGATGTTCAGGATTTCTTGGCGGACAGTGGAGCGGATACGACGAAGCCAACGCAATCCACCAGGAACCCCGGTACCAAGTAGGCCGGGCTGCAATTTACGGAGTCCTGCCAGACACACTCGAACCGGTTTCCGTTTGACCGAAGTACCCTCGTCTTGCCGGCACAAAGCGGCTTTCGCCAGGCAAGCGGGGCGGCTAGGGGCTCTTCTCCGCCCGGGTTGTACATATTGGGAACCCGAATCCGCAACCAGTGTATCCAATCCGCTTTTTGGCCAAGCCAATTTCAGACGTTGTTCCCATCGGGCTGAACGTCACCTATCGTTCTTCGGACACCAGAAGCCGCCATTCCGCTATCGGCCCCATTTCGGTCGCTCGTCGAAGAAGTAATAGATGTCCGTTTCTCGCCCAATCTCGACCTCTGAGTCACGTGCGGCGAACCCCCAAATAGAGACTGGACTACTCCGGCAAACCGAGCATTGCTGTATCCGCGGTTGTCACTGGGTCGACCGCCGAGATCCCTTAGCGCCTGCCTTTGAGCGGGCTTCTGCTGGTGCGAGCGCCGGATTGGCCGGCGCAACTCAGGAGAAGCTCAATGCAACAGAATCTGGACTCTACGACAAAGGCGGAGAATAGCGCCACGCCCGCAATCCAATCCGGCGAGAAGTCACCGAGTGCGAAGGCGCGAGCCGGCTCGGTCGATCGTGCACCTCGCAAGGCAAAGTCGAAACCGCGACCCGATCGAACCGTCTCGAAGTCCGACCTGATCCTGAAGCTGCTGCGCCAGAAGAATGGCGCCACGATTGAGGCACTGTCGGAAGCAGCCGGTTGGCAGCATCACACGGTCCGTGGCTTCCTGTCGGGGACCGTGAAGAAGAAGTTGGGGCTTCCGCTTACGAACGAGACCGGCAAGGACGGCAAGCGTCGCTACCGCATCGCGGCGAGCGCGGCTGTAAACGCCCAGTGACCAAGGCGGGTAAAATGCTGGAGGAGATCGCCGTACTCGGCGATCTCTCCCGTCACGAGCTTGCTGATCGCTGGACGACAATCTACCGCACGTCCCCTCCGAAGGGAGCACGGCGCGTGCTGCTTGAACGTGCAATTGCCTGGCATCTCCAGGCAGGGATCGAGGGCGGACTCAGAAAGGACGTCCTGCGTCGACTTGAGCGCGTGGAACCGAGCAGGAACGCGCCTTCGACCGTTGTCACCGAGAACGGACGTGGTGGTGCGTCGTCTTCTTCGGCGCGGCAACGGGAGTCGCTCCGCCCGGGCACTCGCCTGGTTCGCGAATGGCACGGACGGACGCACATCGTGGAGGTCATCGCGGCCGGTTTTGTCTGGAATGGCGAGACCTACGGGAGCCTCTCGGAGATTGCCCGGTTGATCACCGGCGCACGCTGGTCCGGACCGAGGTTCTTTGGAACATGAGTACGGTCCGAAAGTTGCGTTGCGCGATCTACACTCGCAAATCCTCAGAGGAAGGACT
>JBAQHA010000209.1:0-1841 GCA_049288075.1 Oricola sp. | reverse complement strand
ACCTTCAGCAGGCGCTCGCGCGCGGCATCACGGAGCCACTCGGACAAGGTGAGCCCCTCCGACGCGGCACGCGCCCGGAACGCATCGCGCTCACGAGCATCGACGACAAGATGGATCCTGCTGCTCGTCATGTGCATCACACTATCCCATGTGCATCACATGTGCACATGCTCGTGGGAACAGGGGCGGACCGGGCGACAACGATCATGCCCTCCATGACTAATGGGACCCGAACAGCCTGAGACATCAGACTGGTCACCGAGCCGGGCCACCGGGTGAGCACTTCGAGTGACAGGACCACGAGTCCCAGAGTCAGATCGTGCCCCTGGTGGTCGGCGAGGACGGTCACATGGCTGCTGGGGTAGCGTGCCGCTGAGCACTGATCCATTAGTCCGCCACGATCGCCTCCTGCGGCTCCGCATGGCAAGGAAGGGAGCGATCGATGATCTATGTGGGGATCGACTGGGCCGAAGCCCACCACGATGTGTGCGTGCTCGACCCCGATGGCGAGCGGCTCGCGAGCACGCGCATCCCCGAAGGCCTCGAGGGCGTGGCCCGGCTGCACGAGATGCTCGGGGAGCACGCCGAGTCACCGGGCGAGGTCATCATCGGCATCGAGACCGACCGGGGCCTGCTCGTGGGTGCCCTCGTGGCGGCCGGCTATGTCGTCCATGCCATCAACCCGCTCTCGGCGTCGCGCTACCGCGAGCGGCACAGCACGAGCCGGGCCAAGTCCGACCCCGCTGACGCTCGGATCCTCGCCGAGATCGTGCGCACCGACCGCCGGCATCATCGGCCCGTCAGTCCCGACAGCGAGCTGCACGGCGCCATCAAGGTCCTCGCCCGCAGCCACCAGAACCTCATCTGGACGCGGGGACGCCAGGTGAACGCGCTGCGCAGCGCCCTGCGCGAGTACTACCCCGGAGCGCTGGCGGCATTCCCCGAGCTCCGGCACCCCGATGCCCTCGCGGTGCTGGCGGCCGCGCCGGATCCCGAGCGGGGCCGGCGCCTCTCCGAGGCCAGGATCGTCTCGCTCCTGCGCCGGGGCGGCCGACAGCGCAACCTCGAACGTCGAGCATCCGAGATCCGGACTGCCCTGCGTCAGCCGCAGCTGGCAGCACCGCCGCTGGTGGTCGAGGCCCAGGCCGCCAACACCGTCGCCCTCGTGGCGGTCATCGCCACGCTGAACGAGCAGATCGGTCGGCTCGAGGCCGAGCTCGTGACCGCCTTCGATCGACACCCGGACGCCGAGATCCTGCGCAGTCTGCCTGGACTCGGGCCGATCCTCGGCGCCCGGGTGCTCGCGGAGTTCGGGGATGCCCCCGACCGCTATGTCGATGCTAAGGCCCGGCGCAACTACGCGGGCACCGCACCGATCACCCGAGCCTCGGGCACGAGCCACGTGGTGATGGCCCGCTTCGTGCGCAACAAGCGGCTCTTCGATCCCCTGTTCGCGGCCGTCCTCAGCGCGATCCGGACGTCACCGGGCGCGCGTGCCTACTACGATGCCCACGACCCAGGACCCAACACCGCCAAGACCGCGCGTCGCAAGGTCGCCAACAAGCTCGTGGGCATCCTCCATGGCTGCCTGGCGCATCGCACCCTCTACGACGAGGAGATCGCCTGGGGTCGACCGGTCGAGGAGCTCGCCGCTTGACAAGTTACCGTCCTGGGGTATCTGAGTCGACACGGACGAACGACACCTGAGGCCCCTGGGGCATAGGGTGCACCTGAAGGCCGCCGTGTCAGGCCCGGGCGGCATCGCGTGACCATCGTCCCTGTCGATCCAGTCGCTGCGGGCATCGACGCTCAAGACGGCTGCTGGCTGAGTCACCCAGGGC
>JBAQHA010000208.1:0-23148 GCA_049288075.1 Oricola sp. | reverse complement strand
GGCCACAACTAGAAAGATGAAAAGCGTGCCGAGCAGCGGCAGCAGCGGCCGGGCATCCTTGCGGATGACGTCCTGGATCTGCCCGAGGATGCCGGTCACCACGATCTCGAGCACCGCCTGCCGCCGGTCCGGACGCAGCTCCAGGCGGCGCGTGACCAGCCATGACACAAGGGCAAGCACAAGCATGATGGCCCAGGTCGTGACAACTGGCCGGGTGATGGTGGCCGGACCGACGTGAAACAGGACCGTGCTGGTGAGCGGGGACGAGTCCATCAGCAGTCGCTCCGTGTCATACGAAGCGCGATTGCCCGCGCCAACAGGAAGCCCAGGAAGCCCGCCAACAGCGGCACCGCGCCGAGCCTGGCCATGAAGGTCAGAAGGGTGACCGCGCCCGCGATGCGGGCGACCGTGAGCCCAGCGGGCCAGAGCCAACCGCTGCCGCCAGCAAAGAGATCGACCGCCCGCCGCAAGGCCCGGAAATAGATCAGCCCTAAGGCCAGGCCCGCAAACGCCATGGCGGCGGCAATGACAAGGGTTGAGGCGAGCGTCTCGGCGTTCATTCGTGGTGCATCCTTTTCCAGGCAAGCGTGCAGCCGATAGCGAGACCCACGAAGAGCAATCCAAGCGTCCAGAAGATCCCCGAGCCGAACTCCTGGTCGAGCCAACGGCCGACGAAGATGCCGATCAAAGTCGGCGTCACGATGGTCCAGCCGAGCGCGCCGATCATTGCCAGGTTCTGGCCGATGGAGCGCTCTCCCTCGCGCTTCCAGCGCGCCCGCCGTTCGCGCCGCTTCTTGACGGCCTCATCGAGGCGCTCGGGGTGTTCCGGCTCGTTCGTCATTCCTCAAGTCCCTCGAGCTGACTTACGATGTGGGTGGCCGGCCTCGCAAGGGAACGGCCGGGCCTCAGGAAGTGGCAGATCTGGCGGATCGCCGCGAGATAGAGGCGCTGGGCGTCTTTGCGCGCCGCCTGCTCTTCCGCGAGCTGACGGCGGAACCGGACGAGCACCTCGGACTCGAGGCGGCGTAGGTCATCACCGGCCACTGCTTCGCGCGTCGCGATCGCGATTGTGCTGCCGCCGCGCACCTCGAGCATGCCGCCATGCACGGCGACGTGATGCTCCTCTCCCCGCCCGTTGCGCCAGCTCACCACCGACACGGCGAGCGCGGTGAGGAAGTCGGCGTGGCCGGTCAGGATGCCAAACGCGCCGGACTCGTCCTCGGTGCGCAGATGCGTGACATCATCGGCATCGACGGCGATCGCGAGCGGCGTGGTCACGGTGAGCCTCATGCCGCGTCCGCCTTGGATTGCACTTCCTTGCGCCGCGCTTCGTCCAGGTCGCCCACCATGTAGAGCGAGCTTTCCGCCCAGTCGTCGGCCTCGCCGTTAAGGATCGCCCGGCACCCAGCGAGCGTTGCCTCGAGCTCGACGGCGCGACCCGGCTTGCCGGTGAAGGCCAAGGTGACCATGAAGGGCTGGGTGAGGAAGCGCATGAGGCGCCGGGCGCGCTTGACCACGGTGCGGTCTGCCGCGCTCAGCTCTTCGATGCCGAGCAGCGCGATAATCTCCTGGAGCTCGCGGTAGTGGGCGATCGTCTTGCGGACGTCCTGCGCGCACCGGTAGTGGGCCTCGCCGACCAGCCGCGGGTCGAGCAGGCTCGAGGTCGAGGCGAGCGGATCGACCGCCGGGTACATGCCCTCGCTCGCCATATCCCGCGCGAGCACGATCGAGGAATCGAGATGGCTGAAGATCTCGGCCACGGCCGGGTCGGTGAAGTCGTCGGCCGGTACATAGACTGCCTGGATCGAGGTAATGGCGGCGCCGGCGACCGAGGCGATGCGCTCCTCGAATTCTGCGATCTCGCTCGCTAGCGTCGGCTGGTAGCCGACGCGGGAGGGCAGCCGGCCGAGCAGGCCCGAGACCTCGCCGCCCGCCTGGACCAGGCGATAGACGTTGTCGATCAGAAGCAGGACGTTCTCGTGGGCTTCGTCACGAAAATGCTCGGCGATGGCGAGCGCCGTCAGACCCGCCCGCCACCGCGCGCCGGGTGGCTCATTCATCTGCCCGAAGACCAGGGCGGTGCGTTTGAGCACACCCGACTGCCTGAGCTCGAGCAGCAATTCGTGGCCCTCACGAGAGCGTTCGCCGATGCCGGCGAAGACCGAGATGCCGGCGTGCCGCTCGACCGTCGTGCGGATCAGCTCCATGATCAGGACGGTCTTGCCGACACCGGCGCCGCCGAACATGGCGGCCTTGCCACCTTTCACGAGCGGCGCCAACAGGTCGATGACCTTGATTCCGGTATGAAAGACCTCCAGCGTGCCGCCGTGGCGGGCAAGGGTGGGCGCAGGGCCATGGATCGGTCGCCGCTTGACATCGGGCGGCAGCGGAGGGCCGAGGTCTGTGGGCTCCCCAACAGCATTGAGCAAGCGGCCGAGGACGGACTCGCCGACCGGCACCCGTATGGGACCGCCCGTCCTCCGCACCGTCGTGCCCCGCTTGAGCCCGGCCGTGTTCTCGAGCGCCACGGCACGTGCCGTCGTTGCATCGAGGTGCAGCTGCACCTCTGCGATGAGCGGGCGGCCGAAATCCCATTCGATCGTGATGGCTTCGGCGATGACCGGAAGGCCGCCTGCCGGAAACCTCACATCGAGAACCGAGCCGTGAACCGCAACGACGCGGCCGCAGCCTGTTTCAGTTCGTTCGCTGTAGGTACCCTCCGCCATGACCGATACCTCAGCGGGACCGTAAGCCGGGGTCGGGGCCGCTCGCATGGGCGGCCGCCCCGATGCCGAGCGCTTCTCTCGCAGGATCAATGCTGCCCTCGTGGCCGGCACCACTGGCGGGAGCCGCGGTTCCTCGATTCTCGTGTGACAAGGCCGCGCTCTTATCCGCTTCGGCCGGTTGGCGCGCGCCCCGATCATCTCGATGCCCAGGATCGGCGGGAGGGGCCGGGTCAACCGCAATCGGAAGACTGCAGAAGCCTTGCGGCGGGACATCGAGCGCACTGTTGAACTTGCTGGACAGGTTCTGGAATGCGATCAGCCCGGTCAGCTCCACAATGGCGTCATCATCGAAATGGGTCCGCAGGCGCTCAAAATGACCGTCTTCTACCCGCGTGTCTGAGCGCGTCATGGCTTCCGCATAGTCCAGCGCGGCGCGCTCGCGCTCGGTGAACAGTCCGCTGCGTCGCCAAGCGCCAAGAGCCTCAATCTTTTCCCGACTCGCGCCGCGCTTGAGCAGGGTGGCGGAGTTGAGATCCACGCAGAACGCGCACCAATTGATCTGCGACACGCGTACAGTGACGAGCGAGCGCAAGGCTGGCTCAATCGGCGATCGTCGGCGATCGATCATTCCGTAGAGAATGGCCACGCCGAGGAACATCCTCGGCGATCGCGCCCAGAGTAACGCGGCGTCGAGAATCCAGCCATACTTGCGCCGCTGGTTCCAGAAGAAGGGACGCAGATACCAGGCGTAGGAGCCAATCGGCATCGCCTTTATGCGCATCGGTATGTCCTCCAGCCAAGGTGTCGTATTCGCGTCAATGCTCACATCCTGTGTGGTCGATAGACGATGCCACTAGCTTCCTGCAGCTCGCGCACGTACCTCACGATCTCCGCCAATTGCGAATCGGTCACTTGTGGTTGTGACGGCATGTTCCCATAGGGCCAGTGGTGTTGCCGCACACCCTGGCGCACCGCGTAGCGGAAAGCCTCGTCGGCGTGGTGCCCCGGGTTGTAGATGTCGTGTATGAGCGGCGGCCCCTGCTTAGTGCCGACACCGCTCTTTCCGTGGCACTGCGCGCAGTTGGCATCGAATGCCGCCCTGCCGGCTACCGCCACCGGCGACAGCGTCGGCACCGCGACGTTGACCGTCGTCGCGCCGCCGCCCGTGTCCAGCAATCTCGACGCAAGAAGCCCGAGTCCGCCTGCAATCACGGCGAGAACTACGAGCTTTGGAATATTTTCGGCTAGCTTCATGCATTCCTCGCTGTTGCTGAGCGGCACTGCCGCCCCGACCTGGCTCTCGGAACTCCATCTGCGGCAGGGGCAAGCGCTCGCGGCAGATCTTCTCCGTCGGCGCGCTGACCCCCGCAGGGCCGCTTATCAGCTCCTGGCCATTTTGGTTGACGACACTGCAGTCGGTCGAAGGTGATGCGGCACTTGGCTTGGCCTTTGGCAGTCGCGCGGACAACGACGATGACGGTATCGCCCAAACCGATCGGGCGTCGGAAATTGAGGGTCTGCCTGACATAGATGGTGTCAGGACCTGGCAGCTCGGTCCCGAGCACGGCAGAGATCAATGCACCACCCACATGCCATGGGCGATGATCTTGTGAAAACATGTCGCTCTTGGCGAACGCTTCGTCGACATGAGCGGGATTGATGTCGCCCGACATGGCCGCGAATAGCTCGATATCGCGCGGTGTCAGTGTTCGCGCGAGGCTCGCCTCCTCGCCAATCGCACTCTCAGCAAAGGTGCGGTTCTCGATGCATCGCTTCTTCACCATGAATTCAGGTCCCTTGAATTGAAGTTCCCCCTTCGCCGTCTCGCTGTTGTGCGGCCAAGGGCAACACGCGCGGTGTCCAATCACTCTGCCCACATCACCGAGCGCACGCCTGGCGGTAGCACACCGATCTCGTCGCGCACGTCCTTGACACCGGGCACACTCTCCGCCGCGACACGGGCGGCTTGCTTCTGCGCATCGGACTCGACGGCGCCCCACAGATGAACGACCCCGCCGGACACGACGACATTTAGGAAGTCGGGCCGTACGGTGGCCTCCGGCAGCGCATTCTCTACGGCGACCTTGATCGCCCCGTCGCTGGCCGAGGCGGCGGGAGCGGCCTTCCGCGCGACCAGCCCATGCAGCAGATCCGCCCGGCTGACGATGCCGCACAACTTGCTGTCGCGAAGGACCGGCACCCGTTTGATGCGGTGCTTTTCGAGCAATTCCGCGACGTCCTCGAGCGAAGCTTCTTCGCTGACGGAGATGACGTCCCGCGTCATGGCATCGCGTGCGTGCCGACCATGTGCCTTGACATAGGCCATGGCCCTTTCATCCGGGCTCGCGATGAGGCTCAGCCACCAAGACGGGTGGCGCCCAGTCCCGCTCTCCGGACGGCGCATGAGATCGCCTTCGCTTACGATGCCAAGCAGCCGCCCGGCCGAGTCGACCACCGGAACTGCGCTGATCCTGCGCTCGAGCAGTAGATGTGCGATTTCCGCTATGCTCGCGTCTGGGCGCACGGTGACCACCGTCGTTGTCATGATGTCCTTAGCTTGCATGGATCCTTGCCTCCTTGATCATTAGCGCGCGGGCGCCTTACGTCACTCGACAGCCACCGAGCGCGAGGACAGCACCTTCATCCAATGCGGACACGCATATCCTCCAGGAATTCATAGGGTAGCAGGTCGAGGTTGCGCGGCGCCGGGCCGCGGCGCACGCGGCCCGCGGTGTCGTAGACAGAGCCGTGGCAGGGACAGAACCACCCGCCATACTTGCCATGGGGATCAGCGGACTTCTGGCCGAGAGGCACGCAACCGAGATGCGTACAGACGCCAATCACGATCAACCATTCTTTACGCTTGACCCGCGAGGCGTCAGTTGCCGGGTCGATCAGATCCGGATTGTCATCATCGGCTTCGGCCCGTGCGATATCATCGGCGGTGCGGTGGACGATGAAGACCGGCCGCCCCGTCCACATCACGGTTATCCGCTGACCCACTTCGATTGGAGCGAGATCCACCTCGGTCGATGACAGGGCGAGAATTTCCGCCGAGGGATTCATGCTGTCGATGAGCGGCCAGAAAGCCACCGCCGCGCCGACCGCTCCCATGGCGCCGGCCGAGAGGTAAACGAAATCGCGACGTGTCTGCCCGGCTGGTCCGTCTGGAGATCCAGCGCTTTTCAAGGTTGCGCACATCGGAACACCTCCTTTCCCGGTGGACAGGGGCAATCCGCAAGCTCCGGGGATAATCGCCCCTCACCGACGCGTCATTGCTCCGGCTTGTCGCTCTCGTGGGCGCCCTCCTCCTCGTGTTCTTCCTGACCCTCCATGTGATGCATGAGGCCCTTGATCCGCGGCGGAATGTCGGCGTCCGAGAATCGTTGTTGCTCTTCCATGTGGTGAACAAAAGCGATGATGTCGGCGAGCTCTTCACCCGTCAGCTCGATCGGTTCTCCAAGCTCCTCGCGTTGGAGGGCAACCATCGCCTCGGCGCCGCGCCACATCTTGGCCGCGAACTCAAAGGGGCTCATCGGCATCGACATGGTTGACGCGTCAAGCGGCGGCGCGTCCTCCCCGCCCACACCGTTGATCGAATGGCAGACGACGCAGCCCTTGCTCGCGAAGAGCTGCCTTCCGCGGGCGGCATCCATGCTCGGCATCATGAGGCCCGGTCCCATCATGCCTTGGTCCATCATCCCGGTCCCCTGGCCGCCCATCTGACCATGGCTCGTGGCATGGACCTGTTGACCGGCAGGAACGAGGAGACTCAGCGCACCCGCAAGTAGCGGTACAATAAGGCTTTTCATGAGATCCTCCCTTCGATGACATTGATCTTTCTGCTCGCGGTGATTGCGCTCACGGCAGGACGACCATTTGATGCCCCTCACCCCGAATGGCGATGACCCCGCGGGGTGTGAGGCTCGCTTCGTCGACAACCCAGACCTTGGGCTCATCGCGACTAGAGACGTAGAGCTTGCCAGCGCCGCGAATGACGGCGAGGTGATAGGGCGCGGGTCCCAAGGGCGCGCTGCGCATGTCACCCGACCGCGTATCGATGGCCACGAGCTTGTTCTCGCCCTTGCCGCTGACGAACAGCGTCGCACCGTCGTCGGAGATGTCGAGACCGTGCAGCTCCCCGCCGACTGTGAAGGATCGGGCGATGTCGCCCTGTTCGAGGTCAAGCGCGGAGACGGTGCCCAGCTCGACATTGGCGACGTAGAGGGTCCGCCCGTCCGGCGCCATGGCGATGTGCTCTGGGCTGTCCCCAGCGAGCAGGTTGCGTCGGACGAACCACCGACCGGTCTCGATCTCGCTGACCGTGCCGTTCCCGCTATTGCTGACATAGACCTTCGTGCCGTCTGGACTGAACACGGCATAGTTTGGGGTCGGCCCTGTCCGAATGAGATCGCGAACAGACAGATCCGCAAGATCGACGACACTGACGCCGTCGGCGTTGGGATGCGTCGCGACGGCATAGCGGCCGTCCGGCGAAACGGCGACATGATGGACGGCACCGGGCACCTCCAAACGTCGCACCGGCGAGCCGTCCGCGGCGTTAACGATCGTGAGGATGCTGACGGCGCCGCCGGCGGAAGACGCCGCGCCCGCGCCCGCGCCATGATGGGCCGCATGCTCGTCTTCCGACACGCCAGATGGCTTGGCGACGGCCGGCGCCTCGTCGGCCGTGGTCTCGGCGTAGCTGCCGGCAACCAGGTAGCGGACCCCCGACGCACCGCCCAGCCCGTGGACATCGGGGAGTCCATCTATGCGGCCCCGGGCAGTATCAGTCGCGGTGTCGACGACGAGCACCTCCCCGGCGCTTCCCTCGGGGATGTAGACGGTGGCGGCCTGCGCGCCGCTGAGGGCGGCAATCGACACCGCCAGCGCCGCTGCGAAGAACTTGGTACCATTCTTCATGAGACTCTCCCTTGCCGGCGCAGAGCCGGGAACCCGTTGACCTGATCGAGACCAATGCGCATGAGCGACTTGTGGGCCGCGGCCCCTGCAGTCCGTCCGAGAGAACTTCCGTGGCTCATCGCGTCAACTCGCCGAGCCGGCCGGCCAGGCGGGGCACGAATGCCGGCACGCGGCGCTCATATTCCTTGTAGGCCTCGCCGAATTGGGCGAGCGCTTCCCGCTCCTCTTGTCGGGCCAGGTGCACGTACATCCAGACCAGCACCGGAAACATCGCGAGCGTGAGCAGCGTTGGCCACTGGAAGAGGAAGCCGAGCAGGACTAGCACGAAGCCGACATATTGCGGATGGCGGACCTGGGCGTAGGGACCCGTGGTCGCGAGCGCATGCCGCTGCTGCGCGGCGTGGAGAACGCGCCACGCCGCAGCGATAAGCCAGAAGCCGGCACCGATGAAGGCGAAGCTCAGGAGATGGAACGGCCCGAAATGCGGGTTGGCCTTCCAGCCGAACAGCGTCTCGAGCAGATGCCCGGCGTCGTGCGAGAACCAGTCGACGCCGGGATAGCGGCTCTGCAGCCAGCCCGAGAGGAAGTAGATCGTCAGAGGAAAGCCGTACATTTCTGTGAACAGGGCGACGAGGAAGGCACTGAACGCCCCGAACGACCGCCAGTCGCGTTTGGTTTGCGGCTTGAAGAAGCTGAAGGCGAAGAGGATGAAGATCGCCGAGTTGACGATCACCAGGAGCCAGAGGCCGTAGGCAGGTGACGTCTCGGTCATCGCCGGGCTCCATCATCCGGGTCCTGGCCGCTACCCCCATGGCTGCCGTGGCCGCCGTGCATGAAGAGGTGCAGGCCGACGCAAAGCGCCAGGAGCGCGATCAGAATCCCGTTCCCGGTGAAGATGTGAAGGCGGTGCTCGTAGGCCAGCAGCAGGGCGGCAACGGCCAGAAATGCAATCAGGACAACGCCGGTGCGCGACTTCCAGAAGCCGCCGGTGGGCTGCAGCTGGTGTCTTGAATGATCATGATCACTCATGGAACTTCTCCTATTCGACGATGAGCCGGCCGCGAAACATGCCCATGGGACAGGCGAATGGGAACTCGCCGACCTCCTTGGGCATGAGCTCGACCGCGACGAGCGCGCCGGTCGGCAGCTCGGCGCTCTTATTGAAGTGCTCGAAGACCACCTTATCGGAACACGACGCCGTCTCTTCCCGGCGGAAGTTGAGACGCACGGGCTTGCCCCGGCTGACGATGACGGTGTCGGGCGTGTAGCCGCCCTTCACCAGGATCATCGCCTCCTGGTAGCCCCCGCTGGTCTCGGCAGCCCGTACGCCCTTGGCGCGCTTCAGCCAGAAGAACCAGACGATGAAGGCGACGAGCGCAAGCCCGATGATCAGCACGATCCAGCGGTCCGGGGTCATGGTGCAGTCCTCTTGGGTTGGAAGAAGCGGAGCCTGTTGGCGTTGGTCACCACGGTCACCGAGCTGAACGCCATGGCGGCCGCCGCGATCAGCGGCGACAGCAGGAGGCCGAGGAAGGGGTAAAGCAAGCCCATGGCGATGGGGATGCCGAGAGTGTTGTAGCCGAAGGCGCCGATCAGGTTCTGCCGGACGTTGCGCATGGTCGCGCGACTGATCTCGATGGCCGTGACCACCCCGGTGAGGCTGCCCTTGATGAGCGTCACGTCGCTCGCCTCTATGGCAACGTCCGTTCCGGTGCCGATGGCAAAGCCCACGTCCGCCTGGGCAAGCGCCGGGGCGTCATTGATGCCGTCGCCCACCATGCCGACCGTCTTGCCTTCGAGCTGCAGCTTCTGGACCTCGTGCGCCTTGTCGTCGGGCAGCACCTCGGCGAGTACGCGTTCGATGCCCACCTCCCGGGCGATCGCTTTGCCCGTCCGTTCATTGTCGCCGGTCAGCATGATCACCTCGATGCCGAGGCCCTGGAGCGCCTCGATTGCGCCCTTCGAGTCCGGCTTGACGGTGTCGGCGACGGCGATGAGTCCGGCGGCCTTGCCGCCGACTGCCACATACATCGGCGTCTTGCCCTCGCTGGCAAGCCTTTCCCAATCCTTGCTGAGCGCTTCGATAGCGATGCCGCGGTCGCGCATCAGCTTGGCGTTGCCGAGGAGCACGTCCCGGCTGTCGATACGGCCGCTGACGCCGTGACCGGGGATCGCCGCGAAGTTCTCGGTATTGGCGAGCGAGAGGCCGCGCTGTTCGGCACCCTGTACGATGGCCTCGCCCAGCGGATGCTCAGAGCCGCGTTCGAGCGATGCGGCGAGACGAAGTACCTCATTGTCGTTCTGGCCTTGCGCAACAACCACGTCCGTCAAGGCCGGCTCTCCACGTGTGATCGTGCCGGTCTTGTCGAGGATGATGGCGTCGAGCTGTTGCGAGGTCTGAAGCGCGTCGCCCGAGCGGATAAGAATGCCGTTCTCGGCGCCTTTGCCGATGCCGACGGTGAGCGAGGTCGGTGTGGCGAGGCCGAGCGCGCAGGGACAGGCGATGATGAGCGTCGTCACCAGGACGATCGTCGCATAGACGACACGTGGCTCCGGGCCAAAGAGATACCAGGCGATGAAAGCAAGAGTGGCAAGGATCATGACCGTCGGCACGAAATAGCCGGAGACCATGTCGACGACCCTCTGGATCGGCGCCTTCGAGCCCTGCGCGTCCTTCACCATGCGGATGATGCTGGCGAGCGCCGTGTCCTTGCCGACCTTGGTGGCCTTAAACTTGAAGCTGCCGGTCTTGTTTATCGTTGCCCCGATGACCTCGTCGCCTACCTGTTTCTCTATCGGCATCGATTCGCCCGTGATCATCGACTCGTCGACGGCGCTCGACCCCTCGATGACCTCGCCATCCACGGGGATCTTGTCGCCGGGGCGCACGACGACGATATCGTCGGCCACGACTTCCTCGACGGGCAGGTCGAGTTCCCTGCCGTCGCGGACGACACGCGCGGTCTTGGCCTGTAGCCCGATCAGCTTCTTGATTGCCTCGGAAGTGCGGCCCTTGGCCTTTATCTCAAGCGCAAGCCCGAGAACGACGAGCGCCACGACGACGTCCGTCACATCCCAGAAGACCTCGGCGAGTGCCGGATCGGGAAACAACCCGGGATAAGCGACCGCGACGACGGAATAGAGGAATGCCGCCGTGATGCCGATCGCGATCAGCGTGTGCATGTTGGCCGAGCGGTGCTTCAGAGCATCCCACATGCCGACGAAGAACTGGGAGCCGGCCCACAGCAGCACCGGCAGGGAAAGCACGCCGAGCAACGCCCAGACGATGCGTCGCGTGTCGCTGCCCATCGGCATCCAGTCACGCAGGCCGGGGATGAGGTCGGGATAGCTGAGCGCCATCACCGGGATCGAGATCGCGGTGGCGAACCAGAACTTGCGCATCAGCGTCCGGTATTCCTCCTCCCGTGCGGTCTGCTCCGGGTCGGCGCCCTCTTCGACCGCAGCCTTGACGTCGGCCGCCTTCGGCTCCGCCACCTTGTGGCCGGCGGACTCGATGGCCCGTCGGATGGCATCGAAATCAACCTTGCTGGGGTCGTACTCGACGTCCACGGCGTTGGGACCGAGGTTCGCGCGCGCCGAGAGCACACCCGGCGTCATCTGCAGGGCGAGCTCGATGCGCGTGACACAGGAAGAGCAGTGCATGCTCTTGATCGGGATCCGGGTCGTGGCAGCGCCGGGCGCGTAGCCCGCGGCCCGGATCGCTTTCGCCAGGTCGATCGCCGCCACGCGGCCGGGGTCGTAATCGACGGCCGCCAGCCTGTTGGCGAGGTTGACGTGGGCGGATGCGACGCCGTCGATCGCCCGGAGCGCCTTTTCGACCGCCGGCGGGCAGTGGGCGCAGGTCATCCCGCCAACCGTCAATTCGACATGCCGCTTTGCGCTGGGCGCCGGCTTCGCGGGCGCGATCGGCTCGGCCCCCGCCTTGTCGATCGTTAGCTCAGCCTTGTTCATGATCTTCCCTTTCGGTCTTCGCGGTGGACGAGACGGCCAATGGCTGCGCCCGCGCCGCATATCGTTCGGGGTCGGCCCTGAAGAGCCGGTGGCATTTCGCGGAGCAGAAGAAATACGCCCAGCCGCCATGGTCTTCCTGGGCTGCTGCTTCCTGGATGTCGACCTGCATGCGGCAGACGGGGTCGGTTACAGTCATCGTTCGGTCGTCCTTGCGCTGCAGTCCTTCAATGAAAGACCATGCCTTCGATGTGAAATCCTGCATCGACATAGAGAACCTCCCCCGTAATGGCGGTCGTGTAGTCGCTGGCAAGCAGCAGCGCGGCGCGGCCGACCTCGCAAGCGTCCACCGTCCGCCGCAGCGGCGCCTTGCGCGTAGTCTCGTTGAGGAGCTCATCGAAGTGCTCGATCCCCGACGCGGCGCGCGTCTTGACCGCGCCGGCCGAAATGGCATTTACGCGGATTCCCTTCGGCCCGAGCTCGTGGGCGAGGTAGCGCACGGAGGCTTCGAGCGCCGCCTTCACCGGGCCCATGACGTTGTAGTGGTCGACAACCTTTTCGGCGCCGTAGTAGCTGAGGGTCATCAGGCTCCCGCCCTTGTCCATGAGGGGCTCGGCGAGCTTCGCCATGCGGATGAGCGAGTGGCAGGAAATCACCATCGACTCCGCGAAACCCTCGGCCGAACAGTCGGAGAGCCGTCCGTGCAGATCCTCCTTGCGCGCCCAGGCGATCGCGTGGAACAGAAAGTCCAGCCGTCCCCATCGCTTCCGGATCGCCTCGAAGACAGCCTCGATCTGTCCCGGCGTAGATACGTCGCACGGCGCAAAAATCGGCGCTGACAGCTCTTGGGCGAGCGGTTCGACGAAGGGCCGCGCCCTGTCGTTCAGGTAGGTGATGGCGAGCTCGGCGCCGGCGTTCCGGAAATGCTCCGCGGCTGACCAGGCCAGGCTGTGCTGGTTAGCAATGCCGACGACCAAGCCCTTGCGACCGGTCAAGTCGAGGACCTCTTTGGAGGTTGCTTCTGATGGAAGCTGCGTCATCGCTTAGATCCCTTTCTCATCCGGCGAGCGCCGTGGCCTTGCGCTCGGCTTGGCATGCGCACCAGACGCAGTGGCAGTCGACGTGGTCGCAGCTGCGGTCGCGCAGCGGCGCGCGGTAACGGAGGCGCGCAACCGGGAACAGAATCCGGCTCAACACCGAAGGCCGGTAGAACCGGCGCAGCACCGAGCGGGTGTCGTTTTGACTGAGGCTCTTCGCCGCGGCACGCCAACCCGGCTCGCCGACGAGGTTGAAGAGGAACCGGTTGACGGTGCCCGCGCGCAGAAGCGGCAGCAACTCGCGGCGCCAAAGGCTCGTGTAATCCACCCCATCAAGAATGCTCCGAGCCGCGAGGAGACCCGACCTGAAGGCGTAGCGCATGCCGAATCCGGCCAGGGCGTCCTGGAACCCCACTTGTTCGCCGATGACGGGGTGGCCGCCCTGCACAGCGGCCCGGGGCAGGCGGAAGTTGGCAAAGCCGCCGAAGGGCCGGGCGTTGCGCATCTGGAGGCCGACACGCTCGCGGAATGCAGCGACCGTCCGCTCGACGTACTCCGCCTGCCGCTTGAAGCCCGTGAACAGACAACTCGCGACCGTGCCGCGGCCGCCCCGGATGAGGAGATAGGCGTAGCCGAGCGGCGCCAGCCGGTTGTCGAGGATGAGCCAGCTGCCGTCCGGCATGTCCGTCTCGAACACATAGCCGACGGCGATGGCATCGGCGAGGCGTGGACCGATCGCAAGGACGGTGGCACCTTGCGCCGCGTCTGCCCGCTCTCCGAACCTGACGTCCACGCCGGCCGCGACAGCCTGGCGCAGCAGAGCGTGATCGAGACAACCCTCTTCGGCCCCGCGCCGGATGAGATAGAACAGAGGCTTCTGGCTCTGAACTCGATAATGATTTCCGCGCGAATCGTAGATGGTGCCCTGCGAGACCGGATGATGCTCGAACGTGGCCTCGATTCCGGCCACCGCCAGTTGGTCGAGCACGTCCCGCTCGTCGCTCCAATTCTCTAGGCCCTGGAAGTCGCCGTGAAAGCGCGAGCCGACATCGCTATGCCATTCTCGGACGACGACAGGCTGGCCGGCGCGGGCCAGGGCGATGGCGCAGGCGAGACCGGCTGGACCCGCACCGACCACCGTGACCGGCTCGGCTCTGTGTCGGGCGCGAATGCGGCTCTCAAGCGTGCTCATGTCTGTCTCATGGCTCCAGGACGTAGGCTGCCGGCACATGCTCGAGGGGCGCGCAGCCCCTCCGGGAAGGGCCGGGCCCAGTCGTCATAAGCCTGGGCCAGCGCCGTCAGCGAAATTCCGGCCGCAAGCCGCGCCATGGCGGCGTGCAGCGGGAGGTCGAAGGAGAACCCGCCCCGTGCCTCCGGGAACGCTACGGCTTTGGTCAGCAATGGCAGTCTCTTCGACATGGTCACCCCGGTAGCGGACAGCAGGCGTGGTTGGGCTGCGGCGCGGCGTGGAGGCTCGACTCCGGGGCGGCGGCCTTGATCGGCGCCCGCGGGATACGGTGATGAATCAGCGCAGCCAGGGCGAGCGACGCGAGCCGGGCCGGCGCCGGGTCGGCGCGCGAAGTCAGCACCACCGGTACCGAGAGCCCGGCAGCAATGCCGGCGGCGACGGCGCCCGCCAGGTATTCGAGGTTCTTCGCCAGCACATTGCCGGAGACGAGGTCCGGCACGAGCAGGATGTCGGCATCGCCGGCGACGGAGGACGTGATGCCCTTCTCCTCGGCCGCCCGGCGGGAGATCGCGTTGTCGAACGCGAGCGGCCCGTCGACCAACGCGCCGGTGATCTGGCCGCGCTGCGCCATGAGGGTCAAGCAGGCCGCGTCGAGGGTCGAGACGATCTCCGGATTGACCGTCTCGACCGCCGACAGCACGGCAACCTTCGGCGCCTCGACGCCGAGGAGACGGAAGAGATCGGCGGCATTCTGAAGGATTTGCGCCTTGGCGGTGAGGTCCGGCGCGATGTTGATGGCTGCGTCCGTGATGCCGAGAAGCTTCGGATGGGTCGCAACCTCGACGAGGAAGACGTGGCTGACCCGCCGGCCGGGGACGCGCAGGCCTCGCTCCTTGTCGAGCAGCGCGTGCATGAGCGCGTCGGTGTGGATGTGACCTTTCATGACCGCGTCGGCCTCGTCCGCGCGCGCAAGCGCCACAGCCTTCGCCGCCGCCGCGGCATCGCCGGTCGCCGGGACGATCCAGTCCTCGGCAGGATTCCAGCCGATCTCTTCGCAAAGGGCGGCGATCGTGCCCGGCTCGCCGATGAGACGCGGCTCAACGAAGCCGAGTGCCTGCGCGTCGCGGAGGGTCTCGATCACGACCTTTTGCGCGGCATCCGCCACCGCGACGCGGATCGGCTCCAGCGCTGTGGCCTGGTCGACGAGCTGCTGCAGGTCCTTGACGGGCGCGGCCATGGCTCACGCCCCCTGCGCCGCAGGCTTTGCGGCCAGCACATCCCGGACGTGCCGGGCGATCATCATCCCATCGTCGGTTGGGAACACCTCGACGAGGACGCGGCTGGCCTTGGCCGAGATGGTCCGGGCGCCGCCGGTGTTGCGTTCCACGTCGAGCGCGATGCCGAGATGCGCCAAGCCCGCGCAGATTCTTGCCCGGACTGCGGGTGCATTGGCGCCGATCCCACCGGTGAACACCACCCGCTCGAGCCCGCCGAGGACCGCCGTCAGCGCCGCCAGATGCCGGCGTGCCTGGCAGCAGGAGAACTCGACAGCCTCGACGCCCGCGGGCTCGCCGGGCCGGGCCAACAGGCCCTGCATGTTGCGGCTCACGCCGGACAGGCCGAGCAAGCCGGACTGCTCGTAGAGGAGATGCTGGAGGCGCTCTACCGTCATGCCCTTCTCGGCAAGTAGATAGAGGATGATCCCCGGGTCGAGGTCGCCGCAGCGTGTGCCCATCGGCAGGCCGGCGAGCATCGAGAAGCCCATCGTGTTCTCGATGCTCTGCCCGCCCACGAGCGCGCACATGGAGGCGCCGTTGCCGAGATGCGCGAAGACGATGCGCTCGCGATCCACATCCACTCCGTCGCGGCGGAGCGCGTCGGCGACGTACTCGTAGGACAGGCCGTGGAAACCGTAGCGCCGGACGCCCTCGTTAGAGAGCTCCCGCGGCAGGGCCATCAACATCGCGAGCCGCGGTAAGCTGTGATGAAAGGCCGTGTCGAAGCTGGCGACCTGCGGCAGACCGGGTCGGGCGCCGCGAACCGCAGCGATCCCAGTGAGATCGTGGGGCTGGTGCAGTGGCGCGAGCGGGACGAGCTGGCGCAGCCGCGCCTCCAGCGCCGCCGTCACGAGCACCGGGCAGTCGCATTCGGATCCGCCATGGACGACCTGGTGATCGACCGCCGTCAAATACGCACCCGAAGGGTGTCGCTCGATCGCATCCAGGAGCAGTTTGAGCGCTGCTGCGTCGTCGGCAATGTCGCCAGTCTCGTCGAGCACCGTCGCGCCGTCGGCATCGATGGCGCGGAGGCGGCCGTTCGCCAGCCCGATGCGCTCGATCGCGCCCGCCCAGACACGCTGCGGCATCCCGCCCACAGCGAAGAGCGCGAACTTCACGCTCGACGATCCGCAGTTGATCACCAGGATTGCGCCGCTCGCGGCTGCCGGTGAGCGCCCCAATCGTGTTGTTTCAGCCATTCCCGGCGCTCCCTCGGCCTGGATCGCTATAGAGGAGGCTGAAGGCCCGCTCGTAGGCGGCATCGCGAGCCTTGCGGACGTCCTCCAGCCCTTGGGTGGCATCCCCGGTGGCCGCACGCTCGCGCTCGATCAGCGGGTGGTCGGCGGGAAGCGACTGCCGGTTCTTGGCGACGATGTCGGCAAGCATGGCGATGCCCCGCATCCAGGGATTGAACGCCTCGGAGAGCAGGTAGCGGCTGGTCCGCATCGGGTGCAGCCACTTGAGCGTCTCGGCGGTCCAGGGATTGGCGAGCGTCTGCACCCAGGGGCTGACGAATGTCTGGTACAGCGTTTCGTTGAACTCCGATACCTGCTGCACGCGCTCAAACGCCTCGCGCGGATACTCGGCCTTGAGGGCTTCGACCTGCCGCGGCTCGAAGCGGACGCTGTAGGCCGGCTTGTGACAGTCCCGGTCGCCGGACGGGTTGTCGATCTTCATCTCGTAGAGACCGGGGGCCAGCGCCTCAATCTCGCCCAGGCTCTCGAGGATCGCCCGGTGCTCCAGGCGCGCCACGCTGGCCGAGACGAAGATGCCGAGATGCCCAACATGCGAGTTAGTCAGGTAAACGATCCGCTGTCCCGCCCGCTTGAGGTCGTCCGTGTCCTTGTAGACGACGGGGATCCAGCCGAGCGCCTGGTGCGGCGGGGTGATGTTGTCGCCGTAGGAGGCGAAGATGACGAGCGGATTTCGGATGCGGCGCAGATCGGCCCAGCAGCCCTCGCAGATGCGCAAGAGTCCCTGCTCGAGCTTGTTGCCGATGAACAGGTTCTCGACGATGGCGAGGATCTCCTCACGGCTCAGGAAGTAGAAGCCGTTCCACCAGCGCTCGAACTCGAGAAATCGCTCGCGCTCGGTGTCGATGCTGGCGAAGAGATGGGCGTACTTCTCCCAGATCGCCCTTTCCGGCTTGAGGTTTTCGAAATTCTGCGCCAGCCACGCGCCGTCGAAGCGGCCATTGCCGAGGTCGGCCGTCAGATGGGCTAGCCAGGCGCCGCCGAGGAGGCCGCCGGCGACGCGCATCGGGTTGGCGCCGGAGTCGCCCGCCCAATAGGACAAGGGCGAGCCATTGAGCACGGCAGGTCCGACCAGACCTTCGCAGTCGGCCGAAAGCAGCGTCACGGCCCAGCCAGCCTGGCAGTTGCCATAGAGGACAGGCCGCAATCCGGGATGACGGGCCGCGACCACCTCGACGAAGCGACGCAGCGCGTGGAGGACGTCGGCGAGCGTTTGCCCTATTGCCGGCTCCGGAAAAAAGATCACGAAATAGACCGGATGGCCTTCGTTGAGGGCCATGCCCACCTCGGAGTCGCGCTTGAAGCCGCCAATCCCCGGACCATGGCCGGCACGCGGGTCGACGATGATCACCGGCGGTTTATTGGGGTCGACGCAGTCTTCGGCATGGGTGTTGCCGATTTCCGTGATTCGCAGCAGCGCGTAGTTGGCCGGATGGTCGAACCGCCGCGCGTCGAGCAGCGTCTCGTATTTGAAGTCGAGGAGCGGCGGCAGCCCGGCGCGCTCATGCTCGAGCATGTTGTTCGCGCGCTGGCGCAATGCGTCCCAGAACAGGATCGTCCGTTCGAGGAAGTCTCGTTGATAGTCGGCGAAATCCTGGAGCGTGTTCGCTCGTTCCTTCGACGCTGGCTCCTGGATAGCGGAATGCGGCCGGGCAGTCTTTCCGTCCTCCGCTGGCCCTTCGACCGTTTCCTTGCCCGTGTGAGTTCGTCGCTTCATGGCGTTCGGTGCACGCGCCTTTGTCTGTGCCGCAGCATTCGCCATCATTTCCACCGTCTGATGAAGAAGTTGAACAAGGGCCCGAAGACCAGGGCCACGTACCAGCCGTAGGCAATGCTCTCGACGAGGCCGAGCAGAAAGCTCTGCCAGCTGAGCCAGGTGAAGCCGGGTAGCAGCCGCAACCAGGTCTGGTACATGGCCTGGCCGGGAAAGAGCAGGTCGAAGCCGACGCAGAGCATGTAGGTGACCGCGAGGAAGATCCCGAGGCTCATCCCCAACGCGAACACCGGAATACGAACTGTCTGCACGGCCGGAAGCGGCGTTCCCGCGCTTCGATGTTCGGTGGCATGCAATGGTTCAGCCATGGGTGTGATCCAATTGCTTTGGTTGCTGGTCAGCCTTGGGCCCGAGATAGCGGTGGGGCGTGGCCTCGAACACCTCGCGGTGCTCCGGCGAGCAGAAGTAGTAAACCGTGCCTTCATGCACGGCAGACTTCGCCTCGTCGGTGCGAACCGTCTTGCCGCAGACCGGATCGACATCCGTCTCCGGTGGCACCCAGCGGGGCTGGTCGGATTTGCGCGGCGCATCCTTGCCGCGCGTGCCATGTTGCCCGTGTCCGTGTCCCATGATATGCGCGCCGCACCCGAACCGCATCATCAGGAAAATCAGTCCGGCCCAGAGCGCGAAGTAGATCAAGGCTTCCACGGCGGCGTCTTTCTATCTGTCAGTCCGGGGCATTGCACCTGCACTGCTTGGGCGCTCAGTCAGTGTCAATCGGGCTGGTCAGCGCCGGACTAATTTGCGCGGAGCGTCGCGCCGCAAGTTCCAGCGCGCGCGCCTCCTCTTCCATCCCGATCCAGCGCAGCTTGCGAATCCGTTTGATGATCTCGTCCGATGTCTCGCGGTCTGTCGCGACGCTCGGACAATCGTTATGCGCTGAACGCGGTTTCATGGTTACCTC
This sequence comes from Oricola sp., assembly GCA_049288075.1. Lineage (GTDB taxonomy): Bacteria > Pseudomonadota > Alphaproteobacteria > Rhizobiales > Rhizobiaceae > Oricola. Next base: position 4,096 of record JBAQHA010000208.1, on the reverse strand, counting down.
CTGTGTGATTCTCCGCTGCTCCCGCCTCATGGGCTTCGATGCCGTCCTCTGTCGCAGCTTTGCCTGCCCGCTGTTCCATTAGCGGACGGCTTCGAGGGCGAGGGCCACGCCCTGGCCGCCGCCGATGCAGAGGGTGACGAGGCCGCGGCGAAGGCCGTCCCGCTGCATGGCGTGAAGGAGCCGCGTCGTCAGCGCCGCGCCCGTCGCGCCGATCGGGTGCCCATGGGCGATCGCGCCGCCCTCGACATTGACGATGTCCTCGGGCAGGCCGAGCTCCTGGATGATTGCCAGCACGATCGCGGCGAAGGCCTCGTTGACTTCAACCCGTTCGACATCGCCGAGCGTCCAACCGGCCCGCTCCAGCGCCTGCCGGACCGCCGGCACGGGACCGAGACCGAAAAGACCGGGCTCGACCGCGCCGACGCCATAGGCGACCAGGCGCGCCATCGGCTCGAGGCCGTGCTTCTCCGCCCAGCCCGCCTCGGCGACGATCATCGCAGCAGCGCCCGAGTTGAGGCCCGGCGCGTTGCCGGCGGTGATCGTGCCGTCCTTGCGGAAAGCCGGCCTCAGCTTGGCCAGCGAATCCAGCGTCGTATCCGGCCGGTTGTGCTCGTCCTTGGCGAAGACGGACGGGCCTTTCCGACCCGGCACGTCGACCGGCACGATCTCCGCGTCGAACCTGCCTGCCGCCTGGGCCTCGCTGAATCGCTTCTGCGAGCGGTGTGCCCAGCGATCCTGAGCCTCGCGGGTCACCTGGAACTTCGAGACGAGATCCTCGGTCACCCAGCCGGAATGCTGGTCGGAGAAGGCGTCGTTGAGCCCATCGCGCAGCATGCTGTCATAGATCTGCCCATCGCCCATGCGGTACCCCCAGCGCCCGCCGGACAGCAGGTACGGCGACTGGTCCATGTTCTCCATGCCGCCCGCGACCGCACTCTGGACGAATCCGAGCATCACCTCCTGGGCCGCAGTCGCGATCGCCTGGGCGCCCGAGCCGCACACGCGGTTCACCGTCATCGCCGGCACCTCGACAGAGATCCCCGCTTTGATCGCCGCCTGGCGCGCCGGGTTCATCCTGGCGCCGGCCTGGACGACCTGGCCCATGACAACGGTGCCGATATCGGACCCGTTGAGCTTGGCGCGCCCGAGGGATGCGCGGATCGCGGTCGCGCCGAGGTCAGGCGCCGGGACGTCCTTGAGCGCGCCGCTATAGGTACCGATCGCGGTGCGCGCGGCGGCGCAAAGAACGACGTTGGATATGCTCATTCAGACTTTTCCTTTCGTCGAAAGGCGATATGAGTGACCGCTGCGCGCGCTCGATTGACCCTTGAGAACGGGAGCCAAGGGCGTCCGGAGATCGTCCGGATGCCCCCGGCTCTGCGCCTTAGCCAATTGAATTAGGCCACATCAAATGCCCGCCGGCTTTGATGGACATTAAAGATTCCGAGGATGCGGGAGAGATTCCAAAGGATGCTGACTCTCGTCCGACCTCATCGGCTGACGGCCTGGCCCGCATTCCTGCCGAGGATCACGCAGGTTCGCCCAGCGAGCAAGCGCAGGTCACCATGGGTGGGTGATCTGTCGGCATCGTGGCGACCAATCCGCCGGCATGCCGTGCTTCGATCATCGGCTTTGGTGTGCAAGCGTTTTCGGCGCATCAAGGCGCGCACTTGCCTGCCCGCCTTATGCAACCTTATGGCGATCTCAGAGAAGTCGGCGCGCCGTTCTGCCGAGCATCTCGACGCCGCGCTCGCGCCAGCTACGAAGCCGCCATTGCGGCAGCGTTACCTGCGCCGCATCCTGGAGATCCTGTTCATAGTGGACGCGCAACGCTTCCGCCAAGCTCCGATCCCGCGCGATCAGGACCAGCTCCTGGTTGACGAACAGGCTCAAGTGATCAAGGTTCGCTGACCCGATCACACCCCATTCACCATCAACTACGGATGCCTTTGCGTGCAGCTTGCGTGACAGGTACTCGTAGACCCGTGCGCCCGCCGCCAAGAGCGGTTCGTACGCGGCGCGGGTCGCCCAGCCCGCGAGCGGTGGGTCGCCTGTGCGGGGAACAAGTAGGCGCACCTCGACGCCGCGCTTTGCGGCGTTCAAAAGCGCCATCTCGACGAGCGTTCCAGGCGCAAAATAGGGCGACGTAAAAAGCAGGTAGCGCCGCGACCTTTCGATCAGGCCGGCATACAGGCACGCGAGGCGCTGCCGGCAATGGCGCGAGTGGCTCGGCACGAGGAGCGCATCGAGGCCCATGGGCGCTTCCGGAATGGCGTCGGGCTGAATTGGTGTCACGTCGTTCCACAGCCGGTCGAACAGAACGGAGGCCAGGCGCGCCAGTTCCCCAGAAACCCGGACGTGGCTGTCGCGTTGTCGCCCCCTGCCTGAAAGCTTGCGCGAGTTCCGTCGGCGAATGTTGAAGCCGCCGAGAAAGGCGTGCCGGCCATCCACAACGAGGAGCTTACGGTGATTTCGTTGAATATACTCAAGCGGGTGAAGCCAACGAAAGGGATGGAACCACTTGAACCCGACGCCGGCGAGTTCCAGGTCGCGGCGAATGGCAGCGAACGCCGGGAAATCGGACCCGAACGCGTCCAGGTGCAAACGCACATGGACGCCGGCGCGAGCCCTGGCTGCGAATGCGGTGGCAAACCGCCGGCCTACCTCGTCGGCCGCGAAAATGAACGATTCCATTTCGACGTCGTGCTCGGCGCCTTCGATGGCGCTGATCATCGCTTCGTAGAGTTCGTCCCCCTCCGTAAAGAGCTGGAAGGTGCCATGCCCTTCGTGGAGGGATGGCACGCAAAACCACGCGCATTCGCCAGCAATCTCCACCTGCGGGCCGCCGGTGCCGGGTCGGCCACCGCTGTCGCCGTCAGGAGGGCCCGGCCGAGCGTGTCCGTTCGTCATTCCTTTCGCCCGTGCGAGAACACCGTCAGCTCGATACGGACGACGTCGCAGCGGCCGGTACGGACTCGGCTGAGTCGGATCGCTCTGCGTCAAATAGCACTTTGAGTTCCTCCCCGGTCAGGGTTTCCGTCGCCAAGAGCGCCTCCGCGGTCTTGTCCAGCACTTCACGGCGTTCCCTAAGGAGGGAGGCCGCCTTGCCGAAAGCCACCTCGATAAGCTCGCGCACGGCCTCATCGATGCGTTCGGCGGTGGCTTCGCTATAGCGGCGCTCGAGCATTCCCGGCATCGGCGCGTTTCCAAGAAAGCGATGCGGCTCGTCCTCGTAGGCGACCTGGCCAAGACTTTGCCCCATGCCGAAGCGCGTGATCATGCTCCGAGCAATGTCCGTCGCCTTGACGAGATCGTCGGCAGCCCCTGTCGACACCTCGTCGAATACCACGCTCTCCGCCGCCCGGCCGCCGAGCAGGATGGCCATGCGGTTTTCGAGCTCGGTGCGCGTCATGAGATACCGGTCCTCCGTCGGCCGCTGGATCGTGTAGCCGAGCGCGCCGACGCCGCGCGGAATGATCGAGACCTTGTGCACTGCGTCGCTACCAGGCGTAGACAGGGCCACGAAGGCGTGGCCGAGTTCGTGATAGGCGACAACCTTCCGCTCGTGCGGGTTGAGGATCCTGCTCTTTTTCTCGAGGCCGGCGACGATGCGTTCGATCGCCTGGGTAAAGTCCGCCATCGAGACCGACTCGGCGCCCCGACGGGTCGCCAGGAGCGCGGCCTCGTTGACGAGGTTGGCCAGGTCCGCACCGCTGAAACCAGGGGTGAGGGCGGCGACCTGCTCCACGTCCGCGTCCGGGGCGAGGTCGATCTTCTTCACATGCACGTTGAGGATCTGGACCCGGCCGATCTTGTCCGGGCGGTCGACCAGCACCTGCCGGTCGAAGCGCCCGGCCCGGAGCAGCGCCGGATCGAGGATTTCCGGGCGGTTGGTCGCCGCCAGCAGAACCACACCTTCTTTCGGGTCGAAGCCATCCATTTCCGACAGCAGCTGGTTCAGCGTCTGCTCCTTCTCATCGTTGCCCCCGCCGAAGGCATAGGCGCTGCGCGCGCGGCCAAGCGCGTCGAGTTCGTCGATGAAGATGATCGCCGGAGCCGCCTTGTGCGCCTGCTCGAAGAGGTCGCGCACCCGCGC
>JBAQHA010000207.1:0-3634 GCA_049288075.1 Oricola sp. | reverse complement strand
CTCGCCGAGGGTGAGGGAGACGAGGCGCTTCTGATCTACCGCAAGGAGGGTGCCGACTGGCCTGCCTACAAGCAGGTGCGGCTTGCACCCGTGACGATCTGGGCAGCTGAGGAATCGAGTTTCGAAGACTTTTCGCCTGCCGAGCGGCAACAGCTCGCAGATCGCGCCTATGCGCTCGCGTACGAAGAACTCGCGAAGGATTACGAGATGGTCAGCGTCCCGGCCGACGGGGTTCTCGACATCCAGATCGCGCTGACCGATGCCGAGAAATCCAACGCGACCCTGGATACCGTGTCCACCGTCCTGCCGCAGGCATTGGTCGTATCGAGCTTGACCGGGCTTGTTACCGGCAAGCCGGCCTTCGTCGGCGAGGTGCAGGCCGAGATCAAGATCGCCGACGGCGGCGATGGTGACCTTCTGGCAGCGGCAGTGGACCGGCGCGTCGGCGGAAAGTCGATCGCCGGGTCGACCGGTTCCTGGAGCGATGTCGAGGCCGCCTTCCAATACTGGGCGCAACGGCTGCGCTATCGCCTCTGCAATGAGCGGGGCGGCGCGGATTGCGTCGCGCCAGGCCAGGAGCCGGGCCAGGAGAAGACGGAGGCGCCGAGCTAAGGGCGGAGCCCGTCGGGCGTGCTCCGATGGAGGAGAGGATGCGCATCGGGACTGTTCTCATTGCCGAACTGGCGATGATGGTGGGTTTGGTGTTCATGATCGCTGCCGCACCTTCGCAGGCCCAGCCGGTGACCGTGGATTCACGGATGATCGAGCAGCTTCAGCAGATCATCAACCAGCAACAGGAACTGCTCGGCCAGCAGTCCCAGCAGCTGAGCAGCCAGGCCCAGACGATAGAAACGCTGTCCCAGCGGGTCGATCAGCTGGAGCAGAACGCGGCCCAGACCCAGGCGATCGCCGCCGAGGCGCAGACCACCGCGGCACAAGCCATCGACACCGCCCAGAAGAGCGCCGCCGGATCGCAACCTGAAGCTCTCGTCACGTCCGGCAACGAGCGGGTGAAGCTGGCGATATCCGGGCAGGTGAACCGCGCGGTCAACTTCGCCGACGACGGCGACAAGACCAAGGCCTACTTCGTCGACAACGACGTTTCGAACACGCGGGTCCGCTTCGAGGGAACCGCCGCCGTCACCGACACCACGACGGTCGGCTCGACAGTGGAGGTGGCCTTCAGCCCGAACAACTCCTACGACGTCAGCCAGGACAACGAGAGTGCCGATGACTTCACCGACGTCCGCAAGGCGGACCTGTGGGCGCGCAACGATGCCTACGGTCAGCTCTCCTTCGGTAAGGGATCGGCGGCGGCGGACGACACCGCGGAATACGACCTTTCGTTGGTCGCCGGACCGATTATGTACTCCGGCGTCGCCGATCCGGTCGGGGGTATGCAATTCTTTGACGGCGCCATGTTGAGCGGCCTCACGGTGGGTGATGCTTTCTTCAACTTCGACGGCGAGCGGCAGAACCGCGCCCGCTACGACACTCCGGTGATCGGCCCAGGCCTGCAGTTTTCTGCCTCCGCCGGCGACGATCAGCGCTATGACGCGGCCATCACCTGGGGCGGCGACTATGGAAACTGGAGCGGCGTTGAGATCGGTCCCTTCACGACTCTCGGCGCCTTTTCGATCCGCGATCCCAACGCTGAGAATGTCGACTTCCGCCTCGCAGGCTCCTTCTCGACCCTGCACAACGATAGCGGGCTCAGCCTGACGGTGTCCGGCGGCATGGACGAAGCCAACAACGGCGACAACCCTTACAACCTCTACGGCAAGCTCGGCTGGGATACCTCGATCTTCGACATCGGCGCCACCGGCTTCGGCGTCGATGCCACCTACAGCGAGAACGTCTCGGCGGAGGGCGACGAAGGCATGTCCTTCGGGCTGGCGGCAATCCAGCTGGTCGAGGAATACGGTATCGAGTTCTACGCGCAACTGCGGTGGTTCGACCTCGACCGCAGCCAGGGCGACGGCGTCAAGGACATCGTGGACGGCACCGTGGGCTCGCGGGTGAAGTTCTGATGCGCGCCTGGCTGACGATCGCGCTCTGCCTGCTCACCGCCGCTTGCGCCGGCGTCGAGATGAAGCCGGGCAGCAAGCCGATGGCACGCCGTGAGATACCACCGGGGCCGGGCCTGCTGACCGGGAGCCAGGGCGAGTTCGTCTTATTCCGCCTGGAGGAGCCAGTCCAGGACGGCACCCCGGAAGGCAAGCCCGCCCAGCCCGGCGACGAGGGAGAGGTGGCCCAATGACAATCCTGATGGGCATTCCAAGGAAGCGCCGGGGATTGGCTCTCGCCGCCCTCTTCGGTGTCCTGCAGCCTCCCGGAGTGAGCTGAGATGTCGAGCGAAGCAAAGTCGGATCCCTCGCAGAACGGCACGGTCGGCGGACCGCGGGCCGGCCGCAAGCTCAAGTTCCCCACGGCTTACACGATCCTGTTCCTCCTGATCATCGTGGTTGCGGCGGCGACCTGGATCATCCCGGCCGGCAGCTACGAGCGCGAGATGAGCGAGGCGCTCGGCCGCGAGGTGCCGGTGCCGGGGACCTACCACGAGGTCGAGCCCAGTCCGCAGGGACCCTGGGACGTCCTGATCGCGCCGATCGCCGGGTTCTACGATCCCGACTCCTATGAAGCCTCGGCGATCGACGTCGCGCTCTTCGTTCTCGTGATCGGCGGCTTCCTCGGCGTGGTCACCAAGACGGGTGCCATCGACGCCGGGATCGGCGGGGCCATGACGGCACTGAAGGGACACGAGAAGTGGATGATTCCAATCCTCATGGCCCTCTTCGCCGCCGGCGGGACGATCTACGGCATGGCGGAGGAGTCGCTCGCCTTCTACGCCCTGATCATTCCGGTGATGATTGCCGCCGGCTACGACTCGGCCACGGCGGTAGCCATCATCATGTTGGGGGCGGGCATCGGCACGCTGGGCTCCACGATCAATCCCTTTGCCACGGTGATTGCGTCGAATGCGGCCGGTGTCCCCTTCACCAACGGCATCATCCTGCGCTTCGTCATCCTGTTCCTCGGGTGGCTTACCTGCGTTGCCTATGTCATGCGCTACGCGGCGCGGGTGAAGGCAGATCCCGGCCGCTCCATCGTGGCCGACCGCCTGGCGGAGCACCGGGCGCACTTCCTCAAGGGGCGTGAGGAGGCGGGGACGCCGCCGCTGACCGGGATGCGCAAGTCCGTGCTCCTGCTCTTCGCGCTCAGCTTCGCGGTGATGATCTATGGTGTCGCCGTGGCCGGCTGGTGGATGGCGGAGATGTCCGCCCTGTTCCTCGCCGCCGCGCTGATCGTCGGCATCATCACGCGCATGGGCGAGGAGGAGTTCACCACGACCTTTGTAAACGGGGCGCGGGACCTCCTGGGGGTCGCCCTCGTCATCGGCATCGCCCGCGGCATCGTGGTGATCATGGACAACGGCATGATCACCGACACCATCCTCAACTGGTCGGAGCTGGCGGTCTCCGGCCTTGGCGACATCGCCTTCATCAATTCGATGTTTGGCGTGCAGCTGATGCTGTCGTTCTTCGTGCCCTCCTCGTCGGGCTTGGCGGTGCTCACCATGCCGATCATGGCGCCTCTGGCCGACTTCTCGGGCGTCGAGCGCGACCTGGTCGTC
>JBAQHA010000206.1:0-13558 GCA_049288075.1 Oricola sp. | reverse complement strand
GTTTTGCTTTCCTTGTCCTCTCCGTCAGCCATCTAGCGCCCCCGGCCCGGCTCTCAAGCGGCTTCGTCGGAATGTTGAAGTTCGATGCGGCCTTCGCCGGCCATCCGCAATGCAAGCGCGGCGATGGACTTGCGCGCCTGTTCGATTTCGACCGGCTTCGCCTTGCCCGCGCTGAGTTCGGATTCGATCATGCGCCGCGTGCGCTGGCTGATGGACGACAGCACCGATTCGCGCAGCTCGTCGCTGGTATCGCGCAACGCGAGCGTCAGGATATCGGCGGACAATCCGTCGCACAGCAGGGTGCGTGCTTCCTTGGAGATGTTCGGGATGTCCTCGAAGCGGAACAGCTTCGACTTGACTCCCGCCACCTTCTTGTCGCCGACCAGCGGCGCGAGTTGTTCCAGGAGGTTGTCGGAAACGTCCTTCTGCATCTGGTTGAGGATGTCGGCCAGCCTCGTGACGCCCTCTGCCGAACCGCCGGTATCGCCCGACAGGCTGAACACCTCGTCGAGCCGTTTCTCCACGCTTTCGAGCACCGATTCGGGAACCGGCTTGGACGACAGCAATCGCGCGACGGTCGCCTTGCGCAGGCCGGGTTCCAGCTTTTCGATGATCGTCGCCGCGGTCTTGGAGTCGAGCCGTGAGAGAATGACCGCGCAAAGCTGCGGCGATTCGCTGGCGAAGAACTCGATCAATTCGTCCTTGTCGATCTTCGGCAGCTTTTCCCAAACATTTTGTTCGGGCTCCAGTGCGCGCGGGTCGTGACCCATGCCCGTTATCGCGTACATTTCCTCTTCGGAGAGCGCTTCGCCGAGGATCTTCTGCATGGCTTCCGCGGAGTCCATCAGGCCGGCGCCGACGGTGAATTCGGCCTCGAATTCCTTGACCAGTTCCTCGAGATCGGGCTGCGGAATTGTCTTCAGCGTGTGTGCGGCATCGATCATGATGCGCAGTTCCTCGCTCTTGAAGAACTTCAGCAATTGCGACGCGCGTGACTTCCCCATGGCAACGAGCACCGCCGCCGCCCTTTGGGGTTTGGTCAATGTGTAGCGTTTCGCCATGCCGCGTTTCCGATGCGATTCTCTTTATCGCTTTGTATCAGGATTTTTCGAGCGATAAGATCTTAACGCCCAATCTGGACGGGTCATCCTCAAGAGATTGTATCTCGCCCGTCGCGATCTTCGTGCCGTTGACGCAGATATCGACAGCTTCGCCGATCTTGCGGTTCAGCGAAACCACGGATCCGGCTTCCATGCCCATCAGATCTGAGACCGGCATTTCGGCGGATCCGATGATGACGTCGAGCTGAACGGGAATGGACATGACCAGGTTGTGCAGGCCGCCGCCGCCGGCGTGACCGGGGACGGCATGCGGGATTTCGGAATCGAAATCCTCATCCATCGGGCCCATCTCGGTGTCGCGGTCGATGACGCCCTGCAGTTCGGCGATCGCCTCATCGAGCGCGTCGGGAGCACCTAGCGGATCGAGCGAACCGAGCGCGTCCAGCGGGCTGTCCGATAGGGATGGCAGATCGTCCAGCGGTGAAAGTTTCGGCTCACTCATCGTAAGTCTCCTCAGAATCGAGATCGGGCACCGCGAACCCCATTCCGCTCAAGGCGTCGGCGAGGGCTTCATGCGGGCGTTCAAGGCACATGGCGTAATTGGCGCCCTTCCGGCCGAGACTGCAGTCATAGAGCGGTCGCCCCTTGACCTTCAGCTTCACGTTCGCATTGCCTTCTTCCGAGAGTGGCAACACGTCGCCCGGTCCAAGGCGGCGCAGTTCGCCGAGCGTGATTGCCGGAAGAAGGATCGAGCCCGTGACCGGGACCTTGACGGTCAGCGCGGTGCGGTTTTGCGCCGGACGTTTCGGCGCGGTGTGCTTCGGAGTAGCTGTCTTGCCGGTCTCGGCAACGACGTGCGGCCTCTTTATGGTCTCCTGAGCCGGTCTCGCCATCTGCAGCAGCATGTGATGCGTGATGGCCAGCGACAGCACGGGCTTTGCTTCGCCGAAGGTCAGGGTCAGGTCGAACGTGACGACCGGCTCTTCCTCTTCGCCGTCGCGAATTTCATCGAGCTTCTGGATGAGCCGGATCGCCTTGGGGCATTCCTCGACCGACAGCGTCACTTGAAGCGCCTTGCCGGCGAGATCGCCGAACTGTCGCACGAGATCGCGTTCCATGGTCGTTGGCGGACGGCTCGCCGATAGCGAGGCGTATTCGGGATCGCCGCCGAGCAGGATTTCCGAAATGATGCTCGCGGCCGGGAAGTCGACGACCAGGAAAGCAAGCGGATGATTCGCCTGCGCGCCGAGGAAGGCGCAGATTGCGCCTGAGTTGAGTTTTGAAAGCGCGTCCTCGGCGGTGGTGTGCCGGAATGCGGTAATCTCGAAACCCGCGTCAAATCCGGCCTTCTCCAGTATGCCGTGAAGGCGTTCGCCAAAATGCCTGGACATAGTGTGGATGGAGGGATCGAGACGCGTGGCGTCTCCCTTTCGACCAAGGAGGTGGTCGAAGATTTCCCTGCTTTGATCGGTGTGGGCGAGTGCGTCTGTCATGATCAGGCGGCTTTTCCGCCGGTACCCATCGCTTCGTTCTCGACGTCATCGAGCGACGGACGGTCGTAGTTGGAGATCGTCTTGCGGCCGAATTCGAGTGCGACCTGGGGCAGGGAGCCGTTCATGTAGGCGATAAGAGTCTGCTTGGCGACGAAATAGAGCCGGATGTTCTTCTCGCGGATGATCGAAATCTTCGAGGCAATCGGCTGCACGACGGCGTAGGCGAGAAAGATCCCGACGAAGGTGCCGACGAGCGCCGCGCCAATCAGTCCGCCGAGGATCTCGGGGCTTTGGTCGATCGCGCCCATCGCCTTGACGACGCCGAGAACGGCGGCGACGATGCCGAGCGCCGGAAGGCCGTCGGCCATGCCTTGCAGGCCATGCGCGGATTTCAGCTTGTCGTGGCGGATTGTGCCGATTTCCTCTTCCATCAGCGCCTCGACCTCATGCGGGCGCGCATTGCCGACGATGATCAGGCGGCAGTAGTCGCAAATGAAGTTGGTCAGGTCCTTGTTGGCCAGGACCAGCGGGTATTCCTGGAAGATCGGGGATTCGTCGGAGTTGTCGATATGGCTCTCGACCTCGTTGCGCGGCTTGGTCTTCAGTTCGCGCAGCAACTGGTGCAGCAGGCCGAGCAGTTCGAGATACTCCTCGCGGCTCGGCACCTTGTTCTTGATGGCCTCCATCGTGGCCTTGCCGCTGTCTTTCACGGTCGACATCGGGTTGGCGATAATGAAGATGCCGATCGCCGCGCCGCCGATGATGAGGAACTCGAATGGTTGCATGAGCACCTCGATGTGGCCGCCCATCGCCATGAAACCGCCGAGGACGCATCCCAGCGTGATGACCATCCCGATAATAACGCCCACGAGCTCACTCCGATCCTGATTTGGAGCCAAGCTAGAGCCCAAACCTTGCACGGGGCTGACAGGCCGATGGATTGTATTTGACCGAAGTACGACAGGCTCGCGCAAGGACCTCGTTTTAGATTGCGGGCAACGAAGCCGGGACATTGCCCATGATCAGCACGCTCGTTTCCTACAGGCAGGCCATCGACAATCTCGATGTCAACTTGCAGCGCGTTTCAGAACAACCGTTCGTTTCGCGTGAGGTCGAATACTATCTTGAGAACATCGGCAACATAAAGAACTACGACGACTTCATTGCCGACAAGCGCTTGTTCAACTTCGCGATGAAGGCGCATGGTCTGGAGGATATGACCTACGCGAAGGCCTTCATGAAGAAGGTGCTGAAAGAAGGCGTCACGTCGGATACAGCCTTCGCCAACTCGTTGTCCGACGAGCGATACGCCGATTTTGCCAAGACCTTCGACTTCAGTACCTTCGGAGAAGCGACGACGACATTCACCAAGGCTCAGCAGGGCGTCGTGGACAGATACCTGCGTCAGACCTTCGAGGAACAGGCCGGAGACCAGAACCAGGGCGTGCGCCTGGCGCTCTACTTCCAGCGCAAGGCTGATTCGATCGACAATTTCTATGCGATCCTGGCCGATACCGCCCTGTCGAAGGTCGTCTACACCGCTCTCGGCCTGCCCGACTCGATCGCCAGCGCCGATATCGACAAGCAGGTCGAGATGATCTCGAAGCGCATTGACATCGAAACCCTGGGCGATCCCGAGAAGCTCGACAAACTGCTGCAGCGCTTCACCGCTCTCTGGGATGTCGACAATCAGACGACCTCGCAGCAGGTAACCAACATCACGGCGATGTTCGACACCAGCCAGACCGGGGTCAGCGGTGATCTCTTGCTCCAAATCGCACAGCTCAAACGGTAAACGGTAGGATGGAAAACGGAATTTACGTCAGTCTTTCCGCGCAGGTTGCGCGTATCGACCGGCTGAACACCATAGCGCAGAATATCGCCAACAGCCGGACGGTCGGCTTTCGCGGCAGCGAGGTTCGCTTCGAGGAGGTTGTCACGGACAGCTACGGCGTCGAGACTTCCTATTCGTCGAAAGGCGTTGAATATATGGATTCGACGAATGGCGGCGTCGAACAAACCGGAAATATGCTCGATTTCGCCGTGCGCGGGGATGCCTGGTTCGGTATCGAGACGCCGGCGGGTTCCGTCGTCACGCGCGACGGGCGGTTCACCATGACGAACACGGGAGAGCTGATCACCCTTTCGGGTCACCCGGTGCTCGATCCCGGTGGCGCGCCGATCCAGCTCAATCCGGCGGCGGGCGAACCCGAAGTCGGCAATGACGGCTTCATCCGCCAGGGCGGCAATCAGATCGCGGCACTTGGCTTGTTCGCCTTCGATCCCGGCCCGAATTTCCGGCGTTATGGCGATTCCGGCATCCTCGTCGGTGGCGAGCTCCAGCCGATCGTCGACAGCGGCACGGTTGGTGTCGTGCAGGGTTACGTCGAGCAGTCGAACGTCAATCCGCTTCGCGAGATCACGCAGTTGATCGAGGTGCAGCGTTCCTTCGAACAAGCCGCGGCCCTGTCGGAGAAGTCCGAGCAGTCCATCGATCAGCTTATTAGAGCCTTCCAGAACGGCTGACGGGCATGAATGCACTGGTTCGCCTGCGCCATGCCATGCTGTCGTCGGATGTGGCGACGCAACCCTTGCTGCGCGGCGGCACGGTGTCGGCGATCAATCCCAATGTCATAGTCGCGGAAGGCATGGCCGGCTACTCGGCTCTCGGCGATTTCGTCTCGATCGGCGAGGGACCGAAAGCGCCGCGCGGTGAAATCGTCCAGATCGAGCCGTCGCGCGTCCTGATCGCGCCCTGCGATATCGCGCATGCCCTTTCGATCAACGACATCGTGCTGCACAAGGGGGCCGTGCATGCGCGGCCGGACGAAGGCTGGCTCGGCCGGGTGATCAACGCCATCGGCGAGCCGGTGGATGGCCATGGTCCGTTGGTGCCCTCCGAAACCCGCTTTGCACCGGCCGGTCGCCGTTCCGCGATGATGCGCGCCCGCGTCGGCGAGCATTTTCGCACCGGCGTTCGTGTCATCGACATTTTCACTCCGCTCTGCATCGGCCAGCGCTTCGGCGTGTTCGCCGGTTCGGGCGTCGGCAAGTCGACGCTTCTCGCCATGCTGGCGCGCGCCGACGCCTTTGATGTTGTTGTTGTGTCGCTTGTAGGCGAACGCAGCCGCGAAGTGCGGGAGTTCCTCGAAGATACGCTCGGGCCCGACGGGATGAAGAAAGCCGTGGCTGTGGTGGCGACCAGCGACGAAAGCGCGATCATGCGCCGTCGCGCGCCGATCTGCGCCATGGAAGTCGCCGAATGGTTCCGGGACCGGGGCAAGCGGGTTCTTCTTCTGCTGGATTCAGTCACACGATACGCACATGCCCTGCGCGAGGTGGCGATCTCGGTCGGCGAACCGCCGGTGTCCCGCGGATATCCCGCCTCGGTTTTCACCGATCTGCCGCGCCTGCTCGAGCGCGCAGGACCGGGCGGGCCGAACTGCGGCTCGATCACCGCGATCGTCACCGTGCTGGTGGACGGCGACGACCACAATGATCCGATCAGCGATTCGCTGCGCGGCATCCTCGACGGCCACCTCGTCCTGCAGCGCGCGATCGCCAACCGTGGCCGTTTCCCCGCAGTGGATCCGCTGGCGTCCGTTTCGCGTCTCGCGAACCGCGCATGGAGCGACAAGGAGCGTCAACTGGTCTCGCAACTGCGCGCCATGATCGCGCTTTTCGAGGAAACCCGCGATCTGCGCATGATGGGCGGGTGGCAGCAGGGCGCGGATGCGGAACTCGATCAGGCGGTCACCGCGGTGCCGCGCATCTATGACGCGCTCACCCAGTCGGAACCGAGTCCTCCCGATTCCGATCCTTTCGCCGAACTAGCGGATCACCTGAGACATGACCACAAAAAGTAAGAGACAACGCCGTCGTCGCCGGTGGTTCCAGGACATGACGACGTCCGACTACATTCTCGGCTTCGTCGGCCTGTGCCTCGGCACCGCCGCGGCGCTTTTCCCGTGGCATGTCTACCTCCATCCCGAATCCTACGGTCCGCCGCTCATGCAGTTTTCGCGCGGCGGCATCATTCCGGAGGAAGAGATACTCGCGCTTCAATCGGGGCATCCCGTGTTCGACATGAGATCCGGGAGATTCGTCCGGGACCTGCCTTCAGCGTCTTCCTCTTCGGGCGGCGGCGTCGATCCCGTCGTCACCGGCAAGATCGATCCCAAGGCCGGCACGGCTCCGGGCGACCTGAAGCAGGCCTTTCCGGGAAATGGGGTTGGCTATGAAGTGCTCGCGGTCGACGGGTCGCACGCCCTGGTGGGCGACAGCGACGGCGTTTATCTGATCCGTCCCCAGAGCCGTCTGCCGGACGGCACGTTCGCCCTTTCGTTCAAGCGCGACGATACGGGCTGGTTCATTGTTACCTCCGACGAAAAGATCCTTCGCCCTTTCTGACCCGACGGCAGGGTGCCGCCACAAGGCACACGCAAGAAACACGATGTACGGTCCTTTGCAGAGAAGGATACGACATGACCGCCGTCAATCTTTTCAAACTGGCTTCGACGCAGGCGAAATGGCTTTCGCTTCGTCAGACCACCGTCGCGAACAATATCGCCAACGCAGACATTCCGGGCTACCGCTCGGTCGATGTCGAGCCGTTCGCGAATGTGCTGTCGAACGCCTCCGTGCAACTGAATTCCACGACCTCCAATCACTTTGGCAAATCCCCGCTCGATACTGCCTTCCGCGTCATCGAGGAGCAATCGACGGTGATGGCCAATCAGGGCAAACAGGTCTCGCTGGAAGATGAACTCGTGAAGTCGAGTCAGATACGCGAATCGTTCGACCTGAACACCGCCATTGTCTCGGCATTCAACCGGATGATCCTGATGACTGCGAAGGGCTCGTAATGGACTATCTCAATTCTGCGATCAAGGTGGCGGCCTCCGGGCTGGGCGTCGAATCGACGCGCCTTCGGGTCGTCTCGGAAAACATCGCCAATGCCAACGCGACGTCGAACATCCCCGGCGGCGATCCGTACCGCCGCAAACTGGTCAATTTCGGTTCCGAGCTAGACCGGGCGACGCAGGCCAGCCTTGTGAAGGTCGATTCGATCGACCGCGACACCGCGGACTTCCGCATCGAGTTCGATCCGTCCAATCCGGCGGCGGACGAGGCCGGCTACGTCAAGATGCCGAACGTGAACGCCCTGATCGAAATGGCGGACATGCGCGACGCCAACCGGTCCTACCAGGCCAATCTTCAGGTCCTCAAGCAAGCGCGCGACCTGATCTCCATGACAATCGATTTGATGAGGTCTCGCTGATGGATCCGACATTTGGAATCGGCGCCGTTTCCGGATTTGACCCTACCAGCGCTCCCAAGGCGGGAGCGGCGGTTACCGCGCCTCCTGTGACGGGCGTCGCTTCCGGGCCGACCTTCGTCGAAGCCATGGAATCCGCGGCGCGCACGACGATCGGCGACCTGCGCAACGCCGAGCACGTCTCGCTCAAGGCGCTCACCGGCGACGCCGATATCCGCGACGTCGCCGATGCGGTGATGAGTGCGGAACAGAATCTGCAGGCGGCGATCTCGATCCGCGACAAGATCGTTCAGGCCTTCCTCGAAGTCAGCCGGATGCAAATTTAGGGAGTGAATCATGAAGGCCCTGTCCATCGCCGCAACCGGCATGACCGCACAGCAGACCAATCTTGAGGTCATCGCCAACAACATCGCGAACGTGAACACGACGGGCTTCAAGCGTGCTCGCGCCGAGTTTTCCGATCTTCTCTATCAAACCGAACGCCTGGCCGGCACGCCCAACAGCGGCAACCAGGCGATCATCCCCGAAGGCGCCAATATCGGCCTCGGCGTGCGCACGGCCGCGATCCGCAATCTGCACATCCAGGGCGCCCTGGCACAGACCGGCAACAGCTACGATCTCGCGCTCACCGGCCGCGGCTGGTTCCAGATCGAAGGCCCGGGCGGCGACACCCTCTACACGCGCGCCGGTGCGTTCAACACCAACGGTGTCGGCGAACTGGTGACCGTAGACGGCTACCGCGTCTCGCCGACGATCACCGTCCCGGACGGCGCCACCGAAGTTATCGTCAACAACAGCGGCCAGGTTTTTGCGCGAATAGACGGCCAGGCCGCGCTGCAGGATCTCGGCCAGCTATCGCTTGCCACCTTTATCAACGACGCCGGTCTGAAGCCGCTCGGCTCGAACCTGTTCTCCCAGACGGAAGCGTCCGGCGAACCTGTCGCGGGCGTTCCGGGCGATCCGGGATTCGGCACGATCCAGCAGGGCTATCTGGAGTCGTCGAACGTCGATCCGGTGAAGGAAATCACCGAACTGATCGCCGCACAACGCGGATATGAAATGAACTCCAAAGTCATCAAGGCCGCCGACGACATGGCCGGCGTGATCTCGAACGGACTGAGATAAGACCATGAAACGGTGGCTGCACATCGCCGGGATCCTGGTCTCGGCCATCTGCCTGTGGGTTTCGGCCGCGCGCGCGACGGAAAGCGGCGATTTCGTGATCACCGTCAACCGCGTGATTTATCCCGGCCAGGTCGTCACCGCAGACGCCATCGTCGAAACGCCCCTTTTCTCGCCGCTCGCGCCCGGCATGGAAGTCATCCGCGACGCGGAAATGATGATCGGCAAGGTCGCTGCGAAGACGATCCTGCCGCGGCGCCTGATCGCGCCGAACGCGCTGCGCGACGCCTATGCCGTGGAGGCGGGCGAGGTGACCACGGTCTACTATCGCGCTGGCGCGCTCACCATCGCCATGGATGCGGTCGCTCTTCAGTCCGCCGGTTTCGGCAAGACGGTGCGCGTACGCAATACCGATAGCGGGCGCACCATCACCGGTATCGTCCAGCCCGACGGCACGGTCGCGGTGGAGGCGCGATGAAACCGCTTCGCATCCTTCTCGCCGCTTTGCTCTGCTTCCCGGCGCCGGCCTTGGCGCAATCGCGCGTCAAGGACATCGCGGTGCTGCAGAGCACTCGCGACAACCAGCTCGTCGGTTACGGTTTGGTCGTTGGCCTGCAGGGTACGGGCGACGGGCTGCGCAACGCGCCCTTCACCGAACAGTCGATGCGTTCGATGCTCGACAATCTTGGCATTGCCACCTCCGAGGGCCGCGCTCGCCTGAAGAACATCGCCGCCGTCATCGTCACCGCCAACCTGCCCGCCTTCGCGCGCCAGGGATCGCGTATTGACGTGTCGGTTTCCTCGCTCGGGGATGCGACTTCGCTTGGCGGCGGCCAGCTGATCATGACGCCGCTGCGCGGCGCCGACGGAGAGATCTACGCCGTCGCCCAGGGACCGGTCTCCATTTCCGGCTTCCAGGCGCAGGGCCAGGCCGAATCGGTCTCGCGCGGCGTTCCGACGACCGGCCGCATTTCCGGTGGCGCGATCGTCGAGCGCGAGATCCTCGCGGAATTCGACGCCGAACAGTCGATGACGATGCAATTGCGCAATCCCGACTTCACGACGGCGGTGGCGGTTACCGATGTCATCAACACCTACGGCGCAGCCCATTACGGAATGCAGCCGGCCACGGAGATTGATTCCCGCACGATCTCCATTCGCAAGCCGCAAAACGTCTCCGCAGCGCGCTTTGTCGCCTCGATCGAGAACCTGATGGTCCGGACCGACACGCCGGCCCGCGTGGTTCTTGACGAAAGCACCGGCACCGTGGTGATCGGCGAGGATGTCCGCATCTCCACCGTCGCGGTCAGCCACGGAACTCTGACTGTGCGCATTTCCGAAACGCCGACAGTTGTGCAGCCCGCGCCGTTCTCGAAAGGCGAGACCGCCGTCGAGCCCAACACCACGATCGACATCGCCGAGAGCGGCACCCAGCTCGCCACCGTGGGCGGCACCGATCTTCAGAGCCTCGTCGAGGGCCTGAACCGCCTAGGCGTCGGCCCGACCGACATCATCGCCATCCTGCAGGCGGTCAAGAACTCGGGGGCCATGCAGGCCGAACTGGTGGTGCAATGATTACCTGCCGTAACGCGATACAGGGCCTGATCGCCGGCGCGTCGGCTTTCGTGGCGATGCTCGCGCTTGCCGGGCCGGTTGCGGCCCAGAGCGGAACTGCTTCACTGCTCGATCAACCCCCGACGCAGGCAAGCACCGACGACATCGAGCGTTTTTGCACCAACATCGCCGATGCTGCGCGCGAGCGCCGCTACGCGATCCAGAAGGCGGAACTGCAGACGCTGCGGGAAGAGATCGAAGCCAGGATCAAGGTACTCGAGGACAAGCGTGCCGAGCTGCAGATGTGGGCGGACAAGCGCGAGAGCTTCTCCGCCGCGGCGTCCGCCGGATTGATCGACGTCTACTCCAAGATGCGGCCGGATGCGGCGGCGCAGCGCATGGAAAAGCTGCCCGGCGAACTGACGGCGGCGTTGCTGGCCAAACTCAACCCCCGCGTCGCCGGTACGATCCTGAACGAGATGACGCCGGACCGTGCTGCCCTCGTGACCGTCATCATGGCCGCGGCTGCCGACAAACAGGAAACGACCCAATGAGGCCCCTATCGCTTCTCACGCTCGCCGCTGTCATGGGGCTCGCCGGTTGCGTTCATCCGCGCGAGATCGGCCGAACGCCGGCGCTAACCCCGGTTGGCGGCGATCTGGCGGCCGAACAGATGATGGCAAAGCCGGAAGTCTATCCGGCCCGCCCCGCAACACAGCGCTATTCGACCTGGAACGACCGCGCCGCGAGCCTCTTCACCGCCAGTCGCGCCGTCAAGAAGGGCGACATCGTCACGATTCGCATCGCCATCAACGACCGCGCCAAGCTCGACAACCAGAGCGCGCGCAACCGCACGTCGAAGCGAACGCTCGGGCTGAGCGGCAACTACGCCACCGGATCGATGGCCGGTGACATCTCCGCCGATGGCAGCGTCAATTCGGGGACGGATTTCTCCGGGTCCGGCGGCACAACCCGCTCCGAAAAGATCGAACTGTCGATCGCGGCGGTGGTCGTCGCGGAACTGACCAATGGCAATTTGCTCGTTCAGGGTTCGCAGGAGGTCCGGGTGAACGCCGAGATCCGGGTGCTCACGATCTCCGGCATGGTGCGCCCGTCTGACATCGGGCCCGAAAACACGATCGCCTATGACCGCATCGCGGAGGCACGGATTTCCTACGGCGGCAAGGGCCGCATTACCGAAGTCCAGCAGCCGCCCTACGGCCAGCAAATTCTCGACAACTATCTTCCGTTCTGACGGCGAGGCTGCCTACCGTGTCGATGGAGTTGCTTGAAGCGCAGGAAGAGAAGAAGCCGGAAGGCCCGTCCCTCGTCGTCTTCATCGCCTTATGCGCTGTGATCACGCTTCTGGCCGGCGGGGCCGGCTTCGGTGTCAGCGCGACCATGCTCAAGCCGGTCACGATGGCGCCGGCTCCCGCGGAACCGGCAAAGGCCGCGGAAGTCATGGAACCGGAGACCACTGCGCCGGCCGACGCGCACGGGGCGGCTCCCGCCCACGGCGCCCCGGCGAAGGAAGCGGAGGCCAGGAGGCTTCCGGAGAACCTCACGGTGGTTGACATCCCGGCGGTCACGACAAACCTGCTCGATCCTCCCGACACATGGATCCGCATGGAATTGTCGCTGGCCTATGACGGCAGCGACGACGAAATGCTCTCGCAGGAAATCCAGCAGGATATCCTCGCCTATGTCCGCACGATGAAGCTCTACAATTTGCGCGGCGGCAGCGGTTATCAGCACCTGATTGAGGATCTGAATGATCGCGCCGCAATTCGTTCAGAAGGGCGCGTCAAGCGCGTGCTGGTAAGGTCGTTTATTCTCGAATGAAACACGCCGCTTTTCTCCTCGCGTTTTTCGTTGCGCTGCTCGCGGAGCCGGCGCTCGCGCAAAATCAGCCCGGGTTTGCCCTGCCGGAAGGGTTCAGCGGCCAGACCAGCGGCTACATCGTCCAGCTTTTCGGTCTCCTGACGGTTCTGTCGGTCGCGCCGGGCCTGTTGATCATGGTCACGAGCTTCACCCGCTTTGTCATCGTCTTCTCGATCCTGCGCGCCGGCATCGGCCTGCAGACAACGCCAGCCAACCTCGTTCTCGTCAGCCTCGCTTTGTTCATGACCTTCTATGTCATGTCACCGGCCTTCGACCGTGCGTGGAATGATGGTGTGCGACCTCTTGTCCAGGAACAGATCGATGAGACGGAGGCCTTCGGCCGCATCGTCCAGCCGTTCCGCGAATTCATGCTCAACAACGTCCGCGACCAGGATCTCAAGCTGTTCGCCGATCTTGCCCGCGAGCGCGGCCAGAGCGTGGTGATCGACAGGAACGTCGACATTCGCATCGTCGTTCCCGCCTTCATGATCTCCGAGATCAGGCGTGGTTTCGAAATGGGCTTCCTCGTCGTCCTGCCGCTGCTGGTGATTGACCTCGTCGTCGCCACCATCGTGATGGCGATGGGCATGATGATGCTGCCGCCCTCGGTGGTTTCGCTGCCGTTCAAGATACTGTTCTTCGTCATGATCGACGGCTGGAATCTGCTCGTCGGAAGCATGGTTCGTTCGGTAACATAACCCGGCGTAACTTTACTCTTTG
This sequence comes from Oricola sp., assembly GCA_049288075.1. Taxonomy (GTDB): domain Bacteria; phylum Pseudomonadota; class Alphaproteobacteria; order Rhizobiales; family Rhizobiaceae; genus Oricola. Next base: position 449 of record JBAQHA010000206.1, on the reverse strand, counting down.
TTTACTACGGTTACTCGCCAGTCCCGCCGAATCGGCCGGGATTACTGTTTTCAATGCTTCATTAATGAATCCCCGGCATCGTCCCCGGCAGTCACAGCGGCTATCTGTTAGACAAGAGGCATGATGCCTGGCCGTTGTACCGGTTGAGTCCGGAATGTCCCTGTTTTCGCGTTTTTGAAAGGGACACCCATGTCCAGTATTATGACGAACACCTCTGCGATGACCGCCCTTAAGGCGCTTCGCATGACGAACCAGAACATCGAGACGACCCAGTCGCGCATCTCCACCGGCTACCGGGTTGCCGACGCTTCTGACAACTCCGCTTATTGGTCGATCGCGACCACGATGCGTTCCGACAACAAGGCGCTGTCCACCGTCCAGGACGCCCTCGGCCTCGGCGCTGCGAAAGTCGATACCGCCTATACGGGCATCAATGCAGCCATCGACGT
>JBAQHA010000205.1:0-2983 GCA_049288075.1 Oricola sp. | reverse complement strand
GCCGTGGATACGGAGAACGGCGCGCTGCCGGTGCTGAACCGCGAGCTGGTTCTGGGCATCCGCGATCCTGACGTCAACAAGGCGGAACTGGAGGAGCGGACGCCGCGCGTGAACGGCCTGCGGTCTTTGCTCTCGGAAATGGTGCTCGGGCCGGTGCGTATCCTCCGCGATCACCTGGCGGAGATGACCTATATCGGGCCGCTGCGCGAGATACCTTCTCGAAGCTATCGACCGCAGGTTTCGCCAGGCGAGGCGCGCTGGGCGCACGGCCTTGCCGCCTGGGATTTACTCTACAACGATCGCAGCGGCGCGTTGATGGAAGAGGTCAATCAATGGCTATCTGATGCTGGCCGTCTGCGCACCGACTACCGGCTTGAACGGGTAGAATACAGGGAAGTGCCGGTCCCGAGCTCCATTCACCAGATGTTTGAGCGCGGGCTCACCGAGGACGACCTTGGTGACTTGCAGGAAATTTATGAGAGCCTGCCGACCCGGACCGAAATCGCGCTGCGCGATTTCAACAAGGGCATCCTGGTCGCGCCGGGCGATGTCGGCGTCGGCATTTCACAGATGGTGCCGGTTGTCGTGAGCGCGCTGCGCAAGCAGGACGGCGTGCTCGCCATAGAACAGCCCGAGTTACATGTGCACCCGGCCATCCAGGTCGGCATGGGCGATCTGTTCATCCGGGCAGCGCAGCGCGATCCCGACCGGCTGTTCTCCGGCAAGGCGCTTTTGATCGAAACGCACAGCGAGCACATCATGCTGCGGCTGCTGCGGCGGATCAGGGAAACCACTGATGATGAGTTGCCGCCCGGCGTGACGGGACTGACGGCGGACGACCTGTCGGTGATCTATGTCGAGAGCGGCGATGACGGCGTGCGGTTTCGGCCGCTGCGTGTGGATGAAGAAGGAGAGTTCCGCGACCGGTGGCCGCACGGCTTCTTCGAGGAGCGGGCCAGGGAGCTCTTCTGATGCTGCAGGAGTACGCGGTAGAGCCCGCCGCTATCGGCTCGGACTGGCAGACCTTTCGCTACCTGATCGAAAAGTTTGGCTTCGACCAGGGCCGCCTGATTTCCCAGTTCCCGAAGCACTGGTTTCGCGAGGTCTATCAGGCCGCCGGCGGGCTCAGCGACCTGCAGAAAAAACGCGTCGAAGAAGCGCTTAACGCAGCCAAGAAAAACAAGGTTGTTCGCACCGGCCGTCCCTATTACCCCGATCTTGGGGGGTGGCTGGACAACGCGCTCGCTGAGCATGGCCGCGAGCCCTTTCACGCCATCATCGCCGCCGCCAATCCGGGGGCCGATGCCTGCGTTCTTTGCGGCGATGAGGTCGATGAGGGCCATGCGCTCATGGCCTGCGCGCGCGAGCGCGCTGTGCCGCGCGATGTCGAGTCTCTGGCCGCAGCCCTGCAGGGGATGCTGCGCTTCGGCGCGCGCATCGTGTTCGTCGATCCGTTCTTCGATCCCTACAAAGTGCCTCACAAAAGAGTCTTTTTGCGCCTGCTCAGCATCGTCAGAGACCTCAACCCGCGTGCAGAGTGCGAAATTCACTACCGGTATCACGCGAACAAGCCGGACAACGGCGATCTGGAAGGCGAAGCGGCCGCGCTGTTCGGCGACATTATACCGGCCGAGATGGCCGTCACCCTTTACTGTTGGAAGGAGAGAGACGGCGGTGAGGATTTCCACGCCCGATATTTACTGACAGACAAAGGCGGCATTCGCGTGGATGCGGGTTTTGAGCCGGTTGGCGATCATCAGAATACGGATGTGAGCCTGATGGATTTCGATCTGTCGCAGATGAGGCTGGCTGCGCTAGCACGCAACGCTACGGAGTATGAACTGGTCGGCCCGGTGCTGCGGATTTCCGCCGGCGGGGAAGTCGCCCATGTTTGAACTGCGCACCGAAATTTACGCCGGGGGGATATCATGACCGTTCATTTGACAGCGCGCTTGGCCTGGCACGACGACGGGTGGAACGGCCGGATTTGCGAGAGGCCGGACTGCAATACCTACTGTGTCGGCATGCACTCTTATCCCGGCGACGTAGTTGCGCGGGAGCGGGACCTCGATAAGGAGATGGCACTGGCCGGCAAACCTCTCGCCAAACTTGCCGGCGCTGACCTGCCGCCCTGCATTTACAGCGTCAACGCCTTCGGACCCGAGCCCATCCGCGGCTATTCCAACCCGCCGGACTTCTTTCGCGGCGGCGCGCAGCGCACGGAATGGGATATCCCCGAAGCCACGGTTTGTGTCTGGCCCTATGAGGCCATGTATGGCGATGACGTCTATGACGAAGCCGGCCGGCTCGATAATGACCGGCGCTCCGCGAACGCTGACGCATTCTTTGCCGAGATCGAGGACAATAAGAGCCTAATCTTCTACTACGCGAACTACTCCAACCCGTTCTCCGAAGAAGAAAGCCCGCGCTACGCGCTGATCGGCGTCTCGCGCGTCAAGAAGCTTGGCGACCGTCTCATCTACGATGAATCAATCGATTATATCCGGCATAGATATGCCGGCGGCATGATCTGGGCGCGCAATGTCACCTCGCACTATCCGAACGAAGGTCTGCGGCTGCCTTATCATCGCTACCGCGAGGAGCCCGAGACGCTGCAGCGCATTGCCGTGTTTCCGGAGAATCCGCGCACCTGCAAGTACGGTGCGCGCCATCTTACCAATGACGATGCGATCGGCCTACTGGAACAGTTCCTGAGCGCGGTGTACGAGCTCAAGGCTATCGGCGATGACAGCGAGGACTGGGATGAGCGCGAGCGCTGGCTGCTTGGCTGCATTGCCGAGCTGTGGGGCAAGCGCGGTCTTTATCCCGGCCTGCTGAATGTTATGCGCTTCCTCGGGGCCGATACCGGCACCGGGCCTGCGCGCGCCCTCATCGAAAAGGGCGAGTCCAAGGAAGCGCACCGGCTCTTCTTCGATGCGGTCGACAACGGCGTTGAAATCGCATCATTCGGTCTGCTCGGAAA
>JBAQHA010000204.1:0-2985 GCA_049288075.1 Oricola sp. | reverse complement strand
CCGCACTGGATGGTCTGGAAGACATGATGCTCAACGAAGTTCTCGCCCCGACGAGCCGCCGCACCAGGGCGTCGCGGCCGGTCTGGCCTGTCCGCGCAGATGCTGCGAAGGATGACGCCGCCTATGGCGAAAGCGCCGCACGATGGGCGGCCGCGGCCGGCTTCAAGGCCGGCGCCGGCGAGGTCCTCCTTCTTCCGGGCGGCGCGGACGGTGGCATCTCCGGCGCCCTTCTCGGATTGGGCGACGGCGATGATCCGCTTGTCGCCGGCGCGCTCGCCGGCAGGCTTCCGGCCGGCGACTGGTATCTCGAGGAGGCCGGCGATCTCGACCTGCGGCTTGCCTCGATCGGTTTCCTGCTCGGCGCATACCGTTTTGCGCGCTATCGCAATTCCTCCGCCGAGCGACCGCGCCTGATCCTCGACGCGAGCCTCGACCGCAGGGAAATCGCCTCGCTGGCAGAGGCGGCGTGGTTCGCCCGCGATCTCGTCAACACGCCGGCCAACGATCTCGGCCCCGACGGCATCGAGGCTGCTGCACGATCAGTCGCGAAATCCCGCAAGATGGCGGTCAAGGTGATCAAGGGCGCGGACCTCCTGAAGTTCAACTTCCCGCTCATCCATGCCGTCGGCCAGGCCTCGGTCTCGCCGCCGCGCCTGATCGACATGCGCTGGGGCAAGCGCGGCGCCCCGCGCCTGACTCTGGTCGGCAAGGGCGTCGCCTTCGACACCGGCGGCCTCGACATCAAGCCGTCGAGCGGGATGCGCAACATGAAGAAGGACATGGGTGGCGCGGCCCACGTGCTGGCGCTCGCCGGCCTGATCGTCGATATGCGGCTGAACGTGCGCCTGCGCGTCCTGATCCCGGCGGTGGAGAACGCCATCGCAGGCAACGCCTTCCGTCCTGGCGACATCTTCCCGAGCCGCAAGGGCATGACGGTGGAAATCGGCAACACCGATGCCGAAGGCCGCCTGATCCTCGCTGACGCGCTCACCTACGCCGACGAGGAGAAGCCGGACCTGCTGATCGATATGGCGACGCTGACAGGGGCCGCGCGCGTCGCGCTCGGGCCGGACGTGCCGCCATTTTACACCACCGATGACACCTTTGCTGACGCGCTCGCCGCCGCCTCGCTGCTGGAGCACGATCCGCTCTGGCGCATGCCGCTCTGGGCGCCCTACATGAAGGGCCTGAATTCAACGGTCGCCGATCTGTGCAACGTCACCACTGACGGCATGGCGGGCTCGGTCACCGCCGCGCTGTTCCTGCAGCGCTTTGTTACCCAGGCGAAAAGCTGGGCGCATTTCGACATCTTCGCCTGGAGTCTCTCCGTCAAGCCGCATGCCGCCGTCGGCGGCGAGGCGCAGGCTCTCCGGGCGCTCCTTGTCGCCCTGAAGCAGCGCTACGGTTTGGTCCCGTAACCGCCGATATTGCGTTTGTTAAGGTTCGGCGCATATTGTGCCGGAACCGAAACAATAACAAACGAGCGGTCCATGTCCGTGCGCTTGCGGCCAAGCCAGGCATTGGCACTATGGCACCAGGTCGCGATCTCCGAGATCCGCGATGACGCGCCGGACCTGACTCTGCGCCAGATGGCGATCCTCCTGTCGATCTATCTCGAGCCGCCGCCGCACACCGTGCGCGGCCTGGCGGCCAAGCTCGGCGTCACCAAGCCGGTCATCACCCGCGCGCTCGACGCCATGGGATCGCGCAAGCTAGTGACCCGCCACCGCGATCCGAAGGACAAGCGCAATGTGGTCATCTCGCGCACCGTCGACGGCTCGCTCTATCTCGAACGTCTCGCCGACCTGATCATCGCCAAGGCCAGGGATCTGCCATTGTGACGCTCGACCGCCGCCTGAATGCCTCGCGCCCGGACCTTGCCGATAAGCGGCTGGAGGGCAGGGTGGAAGCAAGCCGTTTCGTCGAGGGCCGCCCGGCCGTCGTGACCGCCCCTGTCGTCGACATCCGCAACGCGCCGGCGCAGGACGCGGGCGTCGACACGCAATTCCTGATGGGCGATCGCGTCCGCGTCTTCGAAATCGCGGAGGGCTGGGCCTGGCTGCAGGGCGAGCGCGATTCCTATGTCGGCTACGCCGCCGAGTCGGCGCTCTCCTTCAACGCACCCGAGCCGACGCATCGAGTCATCGTACCGCGCACCTTCCGTTATCCCGGTCCGGAGTTGAAAAAGCGGCCGCTGGCCGCCCTGTCGATGGGATCGCAAGTCGCCGTCGTCGACGAGGAGGAGCGCCGCGGCAACCGCTACGTTGTTCTTCCCGATCACACGGCGCTCGTCGCCATCCATGTCGCGCCGCTTGCCGAAACCGCGCCGGACTATGTCGCCGTTGCCGAACAGTTGATCCACACCCCCTATCTGTGGGGCGGCACGAGCGGCTTCGGCGTCGATTGCTCCGGTCTCGTCCATCTGGCCATGCGCATGGCGGGCCGCGATATCCTGCGCGACACCGACATGCAGGAGGAGACCGTCGGGGACCTGCTCGACACCGGCGGCGATTTCTCGTCGCTGAAGCGCGGCGATCTTGTATTCTGGAAGGGCCATGTCGGCATCATGGTGGATGCCGTCGGCATGTTGCACGCCAGCGGCAAAACGATGACCGTCACGCTCGAACCGCTGGCCGATGCGATCGCCCGCATCGAGCCGCTTTACGGCCTGCCGACATCGGTCCGCCGGCCATAGGCCGGGTTAGCGGCTTCGCGTGAGATCACGCGCATTCACATTGCCGTCAGATCGCGGCTTTCGGGCAATTCGCTCCTTTCGGCGCATCGTTACCGGTGATAGCTGACGCGGAATTTCGCCAGGAAACCGTATCGTTGACGAAGACCGCTGAAACCGAGATCGCCTTCGCACGGCTGACCGACGTCGATCCCGACCAGATAGTCGCGCACATGTCGGATCCCCGCATGGCCGAGCACATGCCGCTCCTCACGGGCCGATGGGACCGTGACGCCTGCGACACCTTCATCAGG
>JBAQHA010000203.1:0-1716 GCA_049288075.1 Oricola sp. | reverse complement strand
GCGCACAAGATCGCACCGGCCTTTGCCGCCGGGAACGCGGTCATTCTGAAACCCTCCTCCAGCACCCCGGTCGTCGCGTGCAAGCTGGCCGAAATTCTCCTCGATGCGGGAATGCCGGCCGGTTTTCTTTCGGTCGCGCATGGCCGGGGCGACGTGGCCCGGCGTCTGCTGGACGATGAGCGGGTCCGCTTTTTCGCCTTCACCGGCAGCACCGGGGTCGGGCGCACGATCCAGCAGGCAGCCGGTCTGCGGCGTACCCAGATGGAACTCGGCTCGATCGCCTTCACCATCGTCTGCGACGATGCCGACCTCGACCGCGCCCTGCCGAAGATCGTCAGTGCGGGCTTCCGCAAGGCCGGGCAGGTCTGTACGTCGGTGCAGATCCTGCTGGTACACGACGCGGTCATGGAAACCGTGACTTCGCGATTGACCGCCATGGCCGAAGCCCTGAAATATGGCGATCCCCATGACGGCGAGACGGTCGTCGGGCCGTTGATCAGCGAAAAGGAAGCCGTCCGGATCGAGTCCTGGATCGAGGAGGCGACCAGAGGCGGCGCAAGGCGGCTGACCGGCGGCCCGCGCCGGGGAGCGGTGATCCCGCCGACGCTGCTGACGGACATAGACCCCGCGATGCAGGTCGCCGGTTGCGAGATATTCGGGCCTGTCATGTGCCTTGTGCCGTTCGCGACGCTCCATGAAGCCATCGGGCGCGTCAACGCGACGCCTTTCGGACTGGCCACCGGCATTTTCACCAACCGCCTTCAGGACGCGCTGACGGCGGCCCGGCAGCTCGAAGTCGGCGGCGTTCACATCAACGAGACCTCCTCCGCCCGCGTGGACATGATGCCCTATGGCGGCTCCAAGGATAGCGGCTTCGGACGGGAGGGGCCGCGCTATGCGATCCACGAGATGACCGAAGAACGCATCGTCACGATAGCAACAGGATAGCAGCGCCGGACGTGCGTGTTCGCAGTAGCCGGCGGCAAAAGGAAGGATCTGAAATGAGCAGGAAAATCGCACTCGTCTTCGGCGGCTCGCGCGGTATCGGCGCAGCCTGTGTGGAGGGCCTTGGAGCCGACGGTTTCGATGTCGCCTATACTTACGTGGCCAATGCGCCCGGCGATGCCGGTGCCGGCGGGGCAAGGGCCTATCGCGCCGAGATCACCGATCCGGCCGAGGTTGCAAAGGTCTTTGCCGATGTAACGGCGGATTTCGGCGGAGCGCCCGGCTGCGTCGTCGCCAATGCCGGGATCAACGTCCCGCCCGCGCCGCTCGCGCAGTTCGATCCGGCAAATTTCCGCAGGCTGATCGAAGTCAACGTCATCGGAGCGTTCAATATCCTGCAGGAAGCAGCGCGGCAGGTCGCCGATGGCGGCTCGATCATCGCCGTGACGACGTCTCTGGTACGTGTCGCCGCGCCGGGGCTCGGCCCGTACAGCGCAACCAAGGGTGCGGTCGAATGCCTGATCCGGTCGATGTCCAAGGAGCTTGCCGGGCGCGGCGTGCGCGTCAATGCCGTGGCGCCGGGGCCGGTTGACACCGACCTGTTCCGGGCCGGCAAGGACGAGGCGGCGGTGGCCCGCTCGGCGGCGATGAGCCCGTTCAACCGGGTCGGCAAACCGGCGGAAGTCGCCGAGGTCGTTCGCTTCCTTGCATCGGACAAGGCATCCTGGGTTCACGGCCAGATCGTGCAGCCCAATGGCGGACTGGTCTGAT
>JBAQHA010000202.1:0-2017 GCA_049288075.1 Oricola sp. | reverse complement strand
CGGCCGACCTGATTGAGGATCAGGCGGATCAGCGGTTTGGTGCGGTTGATGTCGGAGGGCGGCACCACGAGGTAGAGCGTCGTCGGATGCTTGCCGCCGACGAGATCGGCAATGCGCCAGTCGCAGCGGCGCGTCACCGTTGCAACGACAGGGTCGCGGTAGAGGCCGAGGAAGGACATGGCGGTGGAGAGCACACCGGAGCGTTCGTTGTCCGACTTATTCAAGAGTTCGCGCGCGGCGCTGGCGATGACCGGATGTGGGCCGGATTCGCCCAGATGCGCCGTCTTCATCATCGCAGCGAGCGTCGACTCTATCGGTCGCCTTGGGTCGGAAAGAAAAGCGGCGACGCCGGCGAGCGTCTTGTCCTTCTCGGCATAGAGGACGTGGAGGATGGCACCGACTAGCAGCGCGTGGCTGGTCTTTTCCCAGTGATTGCGCTTCTCGAGCGACCCTTCCGGATCGACGAGGATGTCGGCGATGTTCTGGACATCACGAACCTCCCATTCACCGCGCCGCACTTCCAGCAGCGGGTTGTAGGCCGACGAAGTCGGGTTGGTCGGATCGAAAAGCAGGACGCGGCCGTGCCGAGCGCGAAAGCCGGCTGTGAGCTGCCAGTTCTCGCCCTTGATGTCATGGACGATTGCGGAGCCTGGCCAGGTCAGCAACGACGGGACGACCAGACCGACACCCTTGCCCGAACGGGTCGGCGCGAAGCACAGGACATGTTCCGGTCCTTCATGGCGCAGATAATGGTCATGGAGCTTGCCGAGAACGACGCCGTCGGGTCCGAGCAGGCCGGCCGCCTTGACCTCATCGGGCCGCGCCCAGCGCGCCGACCCGTAGGTATCGACACTCTGTGCCTCGCGCGCCCGCCAGACGGACATCAGGATCGCCACCGCGATCGCGATGAAGCCGCCAGAGGCCGCGATGATCGCGCCCTCGATGAAGATCGGCGGGGCGTAGGCGTCATAGAAATACCACCACCAGAAGAAGGCCGGGGGATAGTAGATCGGCCAGCCGCCTATCTCGAACCAGGGTTGGCCGAGCTGGGACTGGAAGCCGAGGCGCCAGGCCGTCCATTGTGTTGCCGTCCAGGTGGTGACGAGGACAATCGTGAAGACGATGAGGATCTGGCCCCAGAGAATTTTCGTTCCCGACATGGTCTATGTTCCGCGCAAATATCTGCACGCTGCGGGCCATGTCTGCCGCTCTCAAGCTTATTCTTTGCTCGTCGCAGAAACGGCGGCCGTCGGTAAGAAATCGGAGGGCTTCTAGCGGAGGCGTCACCGGCCCAGCCCCCGCTTGCGTCCGAAACTCCAGTCGACGCCGCCGTCGCCGCGTGTGACGCCGGAGACATGGCGGCCCAGGTGCTTTTCCAGCGAGGGGGTCCAGGGCACGAGTTGGAAGCCGAGGCCATCGTCGATCATCGCGAAGCGACCGGATGAGAGTGTGAAGCGCTGGCGATAGGCGCCGGCGACATACTCGCCGTTGGTCGCACGCTGGAAGGGCTGGCCGGTCTGAGCCGCGAGCTTCTCGCCGAGTGTGTCCACTTCGCGCCGGCCGAGCGTGTTGAGGAGATTGCGACTGAAGATGATCCGCCGGCCCTGCCGTTCGGCGAAGCCTTGCTCGATCAGGTGATCTGCACGCCGGTCCAGAGCATCGCGGACTTCGGCGCCGAACCCGCCTTCCGACAGAGCTGCGGGATCACGCGCGATGTTTTGCCGATCCAGCCAGGTTGCGCCCGATGCGGTCACCTGCCGTTCGATGTCGAGATCGGAACGCACCGCGAGCGCGACACGCCGCTGTCCGCTGGAGTCGTCATAGGCGCGCAGCTCGACGATCGAGCCTGGCGTGCTGTCGCCGGCCGCGTCGAGATCGGCGAGCTTGATGTGGTGGGTCCGTCCGTCGACGCCGTCGACCACGGCATAGGCCGTGCCCTTCAGTTCGTCGTCGAGGCCGCGATCGAGCAGGCGGCCGACGATCGGGTCCGCGACGCTCTCGCCGGCGAGCACATAGC
>JBAQHA010000201.1:0-1519 GCA_049288075.1 Oricola sp. | reverse complement strand
CGGTCCTGGGCGAAATCACCAGTGACTTCGTCGAAGTGACCGCCATGAACCCGGGGCAGCGCTGCACCATCGCCTCCGTCGCGGGCCACGCCATGTACGAGCGCTCCAATCCGTTCCACGAATATGTTGCCGGCGGCCTGCTCGACATGACCGACTGCCATTACGAGCAGGTTGCCGACAAGACCACCCGCGTCACCGGCATGCGTTTCGTTCCGGCCGAGGATTTCCGCGTCAAGCTGGAAGGCTCCGGCAAGCTCGGAGAGCGTTTCGTCGGCATGGCCGGCATCCGCGATCCCTACACCATCGCCCATGTCGACGAGGTGATCGAGTGGGCCCGTGCGCAGGTGATCGAGCGCTTCGGCGAAACCGGCTGGGAACTGCACTATAACGTCTTCGGCCGCAACGGCATCATGGGCGACATGGAGCCGCTCAAGGACAAGCCGGCGCACGAGGTGCTGATCGTCGTGCAGGGCGTCGCGCCGACCCGCGAAATGGCCGAGGAACTGACCATCACCGGCACCCGCCAGCTTTTCTATGCCCGCCTGCCCGAGGTGAAGGGCACTGCCGGCGGCGTTTCCTTCGTCTTCGACGAGGTCATGCCGGCAAGCCCCGGATACCGCTGGACACTGAACCACACCATGGCGGTCGACGATCCGCTCGAACTCTTCCCGACGCACAGCGACATCGTCGGCGCACAGGTGATGGAGAACGCATGATGGCTACGAAAAAGCTTTCCGAACTCGCCAAGACGATCCGCTCGAAGAATGCCGGCACCGACAAGATCACCTTCGACATCATCTTCCGCGAACGCGACGTCTACGAGATGGTCAAGCGTGCGAAGGTGCTGACGCGCGAGAAGATGGCGGCGCTCTACAAGATTTCCGGCAACCGTATCACCGATTTCGTCGAATACGATCCCGCCAACGCGATCAAGTTCACGATCCTGCGCGAGCGGCCGAGCGGCAGCCCGGGCGATCCGGATATCTTCGGCGCGCAGCAATACGCGCCGCTGCTCGACATCGAGGTCAATGTCGATGCTTGACGTCGCCAGCGCGCCGTCCGCGCACGCCGCGTCGTCGCCTTCCGGCGGCGGCGTCTTTGCCTGGGACGATCCGTTCCTGCTCGATGACCAGCTCACCGAGGACGAGCGGATGATCATGCAGACGGCGCGCGCCTATGCCCGGGAAAGGCTGCAGCCGCGCGTTCTCGACGCATACCGCGAAGAAAAGACCGACCGCGCCATTTTCGACGAGATGGGCGAACTGGGCCTGCTCGGCATCACGGTGCCGGAAGACTATGGCTGCGCCAACGCTTCCTACGTCGCCTACGGCCTCGTCGCCCGCGAGGTGGAGCGCGTCGATTCCGGCTACCGCTCGATGAACTCGGTGCAGTCGTCGCTGGTGATGTACCCGATCCATGCCTACGGCTCCGAGGCGCAGCGCAAGAAATACCTCCCGAGACTGGCGTCGGGCGAATGGGTCGGCTGCTTCGGCCTGACCGAGCCCGACGCCGGCTCCGA
>JBAQHA010000200.1:0-2059 GCA_049288075.1 Oricola sp. | reverse complement strand
GTCGGCGCGGTGGCGAGCCAGAACGTCACCGACCCGGCGCTCGGGCCCCTGCTGCTCGACCGGCTGGAAGCCGGCCTGTCCGCGCCGAAGGCGCTCGCTGACATCACTGCCGGCCGGCCGCACATCGATTACCGCCAGTTGATGGTCGTGGACTCGAGCGGAACGGTGGCCATCCATTCCGGGCGGCAGGTGCTCGGACTCTGGAACGAGGCGAAGGGGCGCGATTGCGCCGCCGGCGGCAACCTTCTCGCCGATGAAGGCGTCCCCGCCGCCATGGTCGCCGCATTCGAGACGGCGCAAGGCCATCTCGGCGACCGCCTGATGGCCGCCCTCGAAGCTGGTATGAATTCCGGCGGCGAGGCCGGGCCCGTGCATTCCGCCGGACTCAAGGTGGCCGACCGGCTGTCATGGCCGCTGGCCGACCTGCGCATCGACTGGGCGGACGATCCGATTGGCATGCTCCGCGCCGCCTGGGATGTCTACCGCCCGCAGATGGCGGCTTACGTCCAGCGCGCCGAGGACCCGACACAAGCGCCGTCCTACGGAGTGCCGGGCGATGAATGAGACAAGCCGGGAAGGAAACACCAGCATGCCGATCGAAAAGACGGAGGTTCTCGTCGTTGGCGGCGGCCAGGCCGGGGTGGCCATGAGCGAGCATCTCGGCAAGGCCGGCATTGCGCATCTTGTCCTGGAGCGCGGCCGGATCGCCGAACGCTGGCGCTCCGAACGATGGGACTCGCTCGTCGCCAACGGCCCGGCCTGGCATGACCGGTTTCCGGGCATGACGTTTGACGACATGGATCCCGACGGCTTCGCGCAGAAGGACAGGGTCGCCGACTATTTCGCCGCTTACGCCGAAAAAATCGCCGCGCCGATCCGCACCGGCGTGGAAGTGAAGTCGGTCACCCGCAATGCCGGCCGTCCCGGCTTCCGCGTCGAGACGTCGGCCGGACCGCTCGAAGCGGCTTACGTCGTCGCCGCCACCGGGGCGTTCCAGCGCCCGGTCTTCCCGGACATGGTTCCCGCGGATGCCGGCGTGCTCCAGATCCACTCCACGGCCTATCGCAATCCGGACCAGCTGCCGGATGGCGCGGTGCTTGTGATCGGAGCCGGATCGTCGGGAACGCAGATCGCCGACGAACTGCTTCGTTCCGGCAGGCGCGTCTACCTCTCGGTCGGCCCGCATGACCGGCCGCCGAGACGCTATCGCGGGCGCGACAACTGCTGGTGGCTGGGGGTGCTCGGCAAGTGGGATGCGGCGACGCCGCCGGGCGGCGCCGAACATGTCACCATCGCGGTGAGCGGAGCGCGCGGCGGCCAGACCGTCGATTTCCGCCGCCTGGCCGAACAGGGGATGATCCTGGTCGGCCGCACCGAGAGCTTCAGGGATGGCGTGATGCGTTTCGCGCCCGATCTGGCGAAGAATATCGCCAATGGCGACGCCAACTACCTGTCGCTGCTCGACGAGGCCGATGCCTATGTCGCCCGCAACGGCATCGATCTTCCCGAAGAACCGGAAGCGCGCGTTTTTCCGCCGAACCCGCAATGTGTGACCGACCCGATCCTTGAGCTGGACCTGGCCGAGGCCGGGATCGCGACCGTCATCTGGGCGACCGGCTTTACGCAGGACTACGACTGGCTGAAGGTCGACGCCTTCGACGGCAAGGGCCGGCCGAGGCATCAGCGCGGCGTTTCATCGGAGCCCGGGGTCTATTTCCTGGGATTGCCATGGCAGTCGCGGCGCGGCTCGTCCTTCATCTGGGGCGTCTGGCACGACGCCAGGTACCTGGCGGACCAGATATCCATCCAGCGCGCCTACATGAATTTCCATGCCTCGGCCGGGGGCCGGGCAAAAAGCCCGTGACGGAAAGACACTGACATCGCGCAGCCCAGCCTGTAGTCTCACGCCATGCCCGGCCTCGCCGCCATCGCCGTCCTGATCCTCGTCGCGCTCGCTCTCGCCTGGAAGCTGCGCTGCATCTGGCGCGGCTGCGCGATCGATCCGGACGCCGACCGCGACCGCTGACGCCTTTCGGGGTGATCTGACGAAAATTCTTCG
>JBAQHA010000199.1:0-3944 GCA_049288075.1 Oricola sp. | reverse complement strand
GATATACCATGCAAACCGCCGTCGCCTTCTCGAAAGTCTCGCGCCATTTCGGCTCCGTACGCGCCGTCGACGGCGTCGACCTCGAAATCGGGGAAGGCGAATTCTTCGCCATGCTCGGGCCGTCCGGCTCGGGCAAGACGACCTGCCTGCGCCTGATCGCCGGCTTCGAACAGCCGACCTCCGGCCATATCGAGATCTTCGGCGAGACCGCGGAGGGCGTGCCGCCCTACCGGCGCAACGTCAACACGGTTTTCCAGGATTACGCGCTGTTCCCGCATCTGAGCGTCGCCGACAATGTCGCCTACGGACTGATGATCCGCGGCGTGGGGAAGGCCGAGCGCCTGAAGGCCGCCGAGGATGCGCTCGCGCTGGTACGGTTGCCGGGTTACGGCGACCGCCGGCCGGCGCAGCTCTCCGGCGGGCAGCGCCAGCGTGTCGCGCTTGCCCGCGCCCTCGTCAACAAGCCGAAGGTGCTGCTTCTCGACGAGCCGCTCGGCGCGCTCGACCTGAAACTGCGCGAACACATGCAGGAAGAACTGAAGGCGTTGCAGCGGTCGCTCGGCATTACCTTCGTCTTCGTCACCTACGACCAGGGCGAAGCCCTGTCGATGGCCGACCGCGTCGCCGTCTTCAACCACGGCAAGATCGTCCAGATCGGCACGCCGGAAGAAATCTACGAGCGGCCAAGCACGCGCTTCGTCGCCGATTTCGTCGGCTCTTCGAACATCCTGCCGCCCGATTTCGCCAAGGCCTTCGGCGGCGCGCCCGCCTGGACCAGCCTGCGGCCGGAAGCCCTGCGGATCGTCGCGCCCGAGGGCGCGGCAATGACGGGCAAGGTAATTGCCCTGCGTTATCTCGGAGCCGGAACGCGCGTGACGGTCGAGACGCCCGTCGTGCCGCCGCGCGACGAGCGCGGCTACTCGCTGTCGGAATTCGCGCCCCCGCTCGCGATCCAGCTGCCCGCCGGCCAGCCGGTTCCCGCCGAAGGCGACCGTGTCGGGCTGGCATGCGATCCCGCGGCGCTGCACGCGATGGCGGAGCGCTGACATGAGCCTGTCGGGCAATCTCTCCACCGCACTGTGGCGCCGGCCCCGGCTGACGCTGCTGCTGATGCTCGCGCCGCCGCTGCTCTGGCTCGGCATCATCTATCTCGGTTCGTTGTTCGCACTGCTGGCCCAGAGCTTTTTCTCGATCGACGAATTCTCGGGTATGATCCGCTACGAGTGGACGCTGAAGACCTATGCCGAACTGCTCCGGCCGGCCAATCTCGACATCATCGCCCGCACCGTCATCATGGCCGCCACGGTGACGCTGGCCTCTGCGATAATCGCCTTCCCGATCGCCTATTTCGCGGCGCGTTACGCGCGCGGCAAATGGAAAGTACTATTCTATCTGGGCGTCATGCTGCCGCTGTGGTCGAGCTACCTGGTCAAGGTCTACGCATGGAAGCTGATCCTCGCCAAGGAAGGCATCCTGACCTGGATTTTCGCCAAGTTTCATTTGACGCCGCTGCTCGAAGCTTGGCTGTCTATCCCGGTGATCGGCGGCAATTCGCTCTCGGTCAGTTATACCGGCACCTTCCTCGTCTTTGTCTATGTCTGGCTGCCCTACATGGTCCTGCCGACCCAGGCCGCGTTGGAGCGCGTTCCGGATTCTATGCTCGAAGCCTCCTCCGATCTCGGCGGCTCGCCGGCGCAGACCTTCCGCTTCGTGCTGCTGCCGTTGGCCCTTCCCGGCATCGTCGCCGGATCGATTTTCACCTTCTCTCTGACCCTTGGCGACTACATCATTCCGCAGATCATCGGCTCGTCGCGCCTGTTCATCGGTCAGGCCGTCTATGCCCACCAGGGTACGGCCGGCAATATCCCGCTCGCCGCCGCATTCACTGTCGTGCCGATCGTCATCATGAGCTTCTACCTGTGGATGGCCAAACGCCAGGGAGCTTTCGATGCACTCTGATCGCAACGCGCGCGCGCCGCTCGGGCTGAAGATCGCCGCCGCCGGCGGGCTTCTCTTTCTGCACTTGCCGATCCTGCTAATCTTCGTCTACGCCTTCACAACCGAGGAAAAGAGCTTCCAATGGCCGCCGCCCGGCCTCACGCTGAAGTGGCTCGCGGTGACCTGGAACCGCCCAGACGTCTGGGAGGCGATGGGCCTGTCGGTGCGCGTCGCGGCGATCTCGACGGCGATGGCGCTGGTTCTCGGCACGCTTTGCGCCGCGGCGGTGTCACGCACGAAGTTCTTCGGCCGCGAGACGATCTCGCTGCTGGTGATCCTGCCGATTGCCCTGCCCGGCATCATCACCGGCATTGCGCTCAGGTCCGCCTTCAGCCTCGCCGACATCCCGTTTTCCTTCTGGACCATCGTGCTGGGCCACGCGACCTTCTGCGTCGTCGTCGTCTACAACAACGCGGTCGCCCGCTTCCGCCGCACGTCGGGATCGCTGATCGAAGCCTCGATGGATCTCGGCGCCGACGGCTTCCAGACCTTCCGCCATGTCGTGCTGCCGAACATCGGCACCGCGCTGATGGCCGGCGGCATGCTCGCCTTTGCGTTGTCCTTCGACGAAGTGATCGTGACCACCTTTACCGCCGGTCAGCAGGCGACCCTGCCGATCTGGATGCTCGAGGAACTCGTCCGGCCGCGCCAGCGCCCGGTCACCAACGTCGTCGCGATGATCGTCGTGCTGGTCACGTTCTTCCCGATCCTGGCAGCCTATTACCTCACCCGCGACGGCGACCGGATCGCCGGCGCCGGCAAATGAACATCTGAACAGGGAGAGACCCCATGGACACCCAAATGCTGATCGGCGCCAACCTCGAGAACGGCACGGAATCCGAGGAGAATATCCTCAATCCGAAGACGGGCGAGACCGTCCTGCACCTCCCCGAGGCCGGTCTCGAGCAGATCGACCGTGCAGTCAACGCCGCTGACAAGGCCTTCGCCACCTGGTCGCGCACCACGCCGGCCGAGCGCTCGGGCTATCTGCTGAAGATCGCCGACCGCATCGAGGCCGAAGCCGACGCCTTCGCCGCGCTGGAGGCGCTCAACTGTGGCAAGCCGATCAACGCCGTGCGCAATGACGAAATCCCCGCCATCGTCGACTGCTACCGCTTCTTTGCCGGCGCGGTGCGTTGCATCCCGGGCAATGCGGCCGGCGAATACATCTCGGGCTTCACCTCGATGATCCGTCGCGATCCGGTCGGTATCGTCGCCTCCATCGCGCCGTGGAACTACCCGCTTATGATGATGGCCTGGAAGCTCGCGCCCGCCATTGCCGGCGGCAACACTGTCGTCTTCAAGCCGTCCGAGCAAACCCCGCTGACCGCCTTGAAGATGGCGACGATCCTCGCCGACATTCTGCCGGAGGGCGTCGTCAACGTCGTGCTGGGACGCGGCGACAGCGTCGGCAACGCCCTGATTAACCACCCAAAGGTCAACATGATCTCGATCACCGGCGATGTCGCGACCGGCAAGAAGGTGCTCCAGGCCGCCGCCAGGTCGGTCAAGCGCACCCATCTGGAACTTGGCGGCAAGGCCCCGGTCATCGTCTTCGACGACGCCGACATCGACGCCGTCGTCGAGGGCGTGCGCACCTTCGGCTACTACAATGCCGGTCAGGACTGCACCGCCGCCTGCCGTATCTACGCGGCGCCGAAAATCCACGACAAGCTGGTCGCCGACCTCTCCGCCGCCGTCTCGACGATCAAATATGCCAGCGCGGACGATAGCGAGAACGAGATCGGCCCATTGATCTCGCAGCGCCAGCGCGACCGCGTGGCAAGCTTCGTTGAGCGTGCCATCGCCATGAACCACATGGAAATCACCGCCGGCGGCAAGCCGCATGATGGCGCCGGCTTCTTCTACCAACCGACCGTCATCGCCGGCGCCCTGCAGACCGACGAGATCGTGCGGCGCGAGGTGTTCGGCCCGGTCGTCTCGGT
>JBAQHA010000198.1:0-2091 GCA_049288075.1 Oricola sp. | reverse complement strand
CAAAGGTTCACCACTTTTCGCGCGCCGGCGAAACCCTGGAGTGCCCGGAAGGTAATGTTGCGCCGGAGTGCAATGGGGGAAACAACCGTCAGGGATCGTGGACGTTCCGGTTCCTCCCCATCTGCCTGGCTTCATGGAGCTTTTCGTCGGTGGGGCTGGCGGTGAGGGAAAACCGCCGACAAGCCGTCAATCGCGATACGCCGGCGGCTTCGGCGGCTCTACGGACCGGATACCTGGCGGGTGTTCCGATACAGATGAGTTACGATTGTTTCCTTGACGGAAGGAATCATGGGTGCTGCGCGACGTGTCGGTCATCGCACGCTGACCGACGAGGGCCGTAAACCCCAGCAAATCTAATATGTTATCGATTTTGATGCCGGATTCCCTGGAGATCGCCGGTTACGCGGTCCGTCGCGCCAGCAGTCTCGGTAATCGATACCTTGCATGCGTCTCTTTCATGTTTTGTTAAATCAGACCTGTAAGATTTTGGCACGCCCGGACAGCAACAGCTTACCATGTTGCTTGCATGACGCCACGACCGGGCGGTTGGCCGCGCCAACATACTGCCTTTCTGCACAATCAGCCGTGTTGATCGAGGGGACCCCCTCCCGTTCGGTCGAGGTCTTTTTCTGGGGCGCTTTGGGAGCAATCAATATGTTTGGAAGTCTTGGCAAGGGCGATGACGCCAAAACCGTCCTGGCGGCGATAGACAAATCGCTGGCCATCATCGAGTTCGATCTGGAAGGCAAGATCCTGCAGGCCAATCCGAACTTCTGCAACGCACTCGGCTACGATCTGTCGGAGATCAAGGGCAAGCATCATTCGATGTTCGTCGATCCGGCCTATGCGCGGAGCCACGAGTACAAGGAGTTCTGGGACAAGCTGCGCCGCGGCGAGTTCGACGCACGCGAATATATGCGCATCGGCAAGGGCGGCAAGGAGATCTGGATCCAGGCGTCCTACAATCCGGTCATCGGCCGCAACGGCAAGCCCTACAAGGTCGTGAAATTCGCCACGGACATCACCGCGGCCAAGCTGAAGGCGGCCGAGGACGAGGGCAAGATGGAGGCGATCTCGCGCGCCCAGGCCGTCATCGAGTTCGATCTGCAAGGCAACATCCTGACCGCCAACGAGAACTTCTGCGGCGCGCTCGGCTACACGCTGCCGGAGATCAAGGGCAAGCATCACTCGATGTTCGTCGATCAGAACTATTCGCGCAGCGGCGACTACAAGGAATTCTGGGACAGGTTGCGCGGCGGCGAGTTCGTCGCCGAGGAATTCAAGCGCTTCGGCAAGGGCGGCAGGGAAGTCTGGATCCAGGCGTCCTACAACCCGATCATGGACCAGCAGGGCCGCGTCATGAAGGTCGTCAAGTTCGCGACCGACATCACCGGCCGCGTCATCGCGGTCAACGAAATCGGCGCGGGCCTGCAGAAGCTGGCCGACGGCGACCTGGAACAGCGCATCGCGGTTCCGTTCATCCCGTCGCTCGACCAGTTGCGCGTCGACTTCAACAACTCGATCGAGAAGCTGCAGGAAGCGATGCAGAAGGTCGGCGAGAACACCTCGACGATCCAGGGCGCGTCCGACGAGATCCGCTCGGCCGCCGACGACCTGTCGCGGCGCACCGAGCAGCAGGCGGCTTCCGTGGAAGAGACAGCGGCCGCTGTCGAGGAAGTGACCGCGTCGGTCAAGGAATCGGCGGCACGCGCCGACGATGCCGGCGCGCTGGTGCTGCGCACCAAGACCTCGGCGGAGAAGTCCGGCGAGGTGGTCAAGCAGGCCGTCGCCGCCATGGAGCAGATCGAGGCATCTTCGCGCGAGATCGGCAACATCATCGGCATGATCGACGAGATCGCCTTCCAGACCAACCTGCTGGCGCTCAACGCCGCCGTCGAAGCGGCCCGCGCCGGCGAGGCCGGAGCCGGATTTGCCGTGGTTGCCGAAGAAGTGCGCAACCTGGCCAAGCGCGCCGCGGACGCCGCCAGGACCACCGCCGGTCTGATCGAAGGCACGGTGAACAAAATCAAGGCCGGATCGCAGACCGTCGCAGAGACATCCGGCGCCTTTTCAACGGTAACGGGTCAGGCG
>JBAQHA010000197.1:0-2757 GCA_049288075.1 Oricola sp. | reverse complement strand
TCACCGATCTGACGCAGAACGCGGTGACGATCGAGGCCGACAAGGTGACGTTCGGGGATTCCACGGTCGCGGAGATCCCGCTCGACGCGATCGTCGACGCGAGGCTGATCCTGACCGACGATTTGATTCGCGCCGCGCTGAGGGCCGACAAGGCCGCCCGGCAGGCGCGCGGACTGGAAATTGAAGACGAAGACACCGTATCCGAAGGCGATACGGAGGCTTGAGGGCCTTAAGAGGAGATAACCATGGCAGTCAGTGCTAACAGGCTGGAACTTCTGCAGATCGCCGACGCGGTCGCCCGCGAGAAGATGATCGACAAGGATATCGTCATCTCCGCCATGGCCGACGCCATCCAGAAGGCGGCGAAGTCGCGCTATGGCCAGGAAACCAACATCCGCGCCGACATCAACACCAAGACCGGCGAGATCAAGCTGCAACGGCTGCTTGAGGTCGTCGAGGCCGTCGAGGACTCCGCGATCCAGATCTCGCTCGACCAGGCGCGCGGCCGCAACCCCGAGGCGCAGCCGGGCGATTTCATCGCCGAGCAGCTTCCGCCGCTCGATTTCGGCCGCATCGCCGCCCAGTCGGCCAAGCAGGTCATCGTGCAGAAGGTCCGCGAGGCCGAGCGCGACAACCAGTATGACGAGTTCAAGGATCGCGTCGGCGAGATCGTCAACGGCACGGTCAAGCGCGTCGAATACGGCAACGTCATCGTCGATCTCGGCCGCGCCGAAGCGATTATCCGCCGCGACGAACTTATCCCGCGCGAAACCTATCGCTACGGCGACCGCGTGCGCGCCTATGTCTACGACGTGCGCCGCGAGCAGCGCGGACCGCAGATATTCCTGTCGCGCACCCATCCGCAATTCATGGCCAAGCTGTTCCAGATGGAAGTGCCGGAAATCTACGACGGCATCATCGAGATCAGGTCGGTCGCCCGCGATCCGGGTTCCCGCGCCAAGATCGCCGTGGTGTCGCGCGATTCCTCCATCGATCCGGTCGGCGCCTGCGTCGGCATGCGCGGCAGCCGCGTCCAGGCGGTCGTCGCCGAACTGCAGGGCGAGAAGATCGATATCATTCCCTGGCAGCCCGATGCGGCCTCCTTCATCGTCAACGCTCTGCAGCCGGCCGAAGTCGCCAAGGTGGTGCTCGACGAGGACGCCGAGCGCATCGAGGTCGTCGTGCCGGACGAGCAGCTTTCGCTCGCTATCGGCCGCCGCGGCCAGAACGTGCGCCTCGCTTCGCAACTGACCGGCTGGGATATCGACATCCTGACCGAGGAAGAGGAATCGGCGCGCCGCCAGAAGGAATTCGTCGAGCGGTCGAACCTCTTCATGGAAGCGCTCGACGTCGACGAGATGG
This sequence comes from Oricola sp., assembly GCA_049288075.1. GTDB lineage: Bacteria > Pseudomonadota > Alphaproteobacteria > Rhizobiales > Rhizobiaceae > Oricola. The sequence continues at coordinate 1,395 of JBAQHA010000197.1, read as the reverse complement.
TGGGGCAGGTGCTCGCCTCGGAAGGCTTCACCTCGATCGAGGAAGTCGCCTATGTCGATCCGGAGGAAGTCTCCTCCATCGAGGGCTTCGACGAGGACACCGCCGCCGAGATCCAGGCCCGCGCCCGCGAGCATCTCGACCGCATCGAGGCGGAGAACGACGAGAAGCGCAAGAAGCTGGGCGTCGCCGACGAGATCCGTGAAGTTCCGGGCATGACCACGGCGATGATGGTCGCGCTCGGCGAGGAAGGCATCAAGTCCATGGAAGACTTCGCCGGCTGCGCTGCCGACGATCTGGTCGGCTGGCGTGAGCGCAAGGACGGCGAGACGAAGATCTTCGACGGCATCCTGACGTCTTTCGGCATTTCCCGCGCCGAAGCCGAGGAAATGGTCGTCGCCGCCCGTCTGGCGGTTGGCTGGATCACCGAAGAGGATCTGCGCGGCGGCGAGGAAGCTGAAGCCGGAGTCGAAGGCGCGGAAGCGGAAGAAGCCGCTGCCGAGGCTTGAGGCTGGGCTGATGGGCGCGCGGATCGGACACGGACATGGTTGCAGGCAGGAAGGACGACATGAACGACCGCACCTGCATCGTGACCGGGGAAGCCGGGTCCGCGGACGACATGATCCGGTTCGTGGCGGGGCCGGACGGGACTGTCGTACCTGACCTGAAGCGCAATCTTCCGGGTCGCGGCTGCTGGGTCACGGCAAGGCGCGACCTCGTCGACAAGGCGGTGGCGAAGAAGCTGTTTCGCCGCGGCCTGAAGCAGGAAGTGACGGCGGACCTTGAACTCGGTGCGCTCGTCGATCATCTGTTGGCGAAGCGTGCGCTCGGCCATCTCGGGCTTGCCCGCAAGGTCGGCGCGGTGGTGACGGGCGCCGTTCAGGTCGACAAGGCGGTTCGTTCCGGCAAGGCGCTCGCCGTGCTGCACGATCCGGGCGCCGCGCCTGACGGCGTACGCAAGATCGACCAGGCCCGGACCTTTGTCCTTCGCATGGACGGTCCGGAAATCCCCGCGTTCAAATCCTTCGCCGAGGGCGAATTGGATTTGGCATTGGGCGCGGGAAATGTGATACATGCTGCAATACTTGACGGGCAGCCGGGACAGGCCGCATTGCGGAGCCTTGTTTTTCTCGACCGTTTCCGGCATTTCGGCGCAGAAAATACGAAACCAGGCGGCGCGAACACCAAGACCGCGAAGGGTAAGACTACGGAATGAGTGATACGACCTCGGACGACAAGAAGACCGGCGCGGACGGCAAACGGACGCTGACGCTGAAGCGCTCGGGCGGTGACAAGGGCACCGTCCGGCAGAATTTCAGCCATGGCCGGTCGAAATCGGTGGTCGTCGAAACGCGCAAACGCAAGTTTACGCGGCCCGATGAGAAGCCGGCTGCGCCG
>JBAQHA010000196.1:0-2576 GCA_049288075.1 Oricola sp. | reverse complement strand
AAGCCACCGGCAGGCATAAGACGCTGGCTACACCCGCACACCAGCCAGGAGGCTAACAATACTGCGTCATCGACGGGCACGCGATGTGAAAAATACTACATAGCTATATTGATTGATCCATAAGATTACTTGTTATAGACATAAAAAATAACCAAAAATTAACCACGATCTAAAAGCGTCAGTAGTTCCCGTAGGGATTCGCGTTTTGCGTGCATTTGGCGATCTGCTTCGCCCGATCGCTAGGGGTGGCTCACGAGGGGGGATGGACAATGACGGACGATCTCAGGCACGGAGACGAAATCACCGGGGCCCAGGGCAGCGGGCCCGGCGAGCAGTTAACTTCCATGTCAGCAGCAGAGACCGCCGTCGGCCAGGCCGGCGAGGCGATCGTCGTCAACCGCCCGGCCCCCGGCCAGACTGTTGAGATCCAGGCCGCGGCCGGCCAGACCTACGTCCTGAACTTCGCGCCGGGTGCGGCGCAGGTCCAGGTCCAGGGCGACAACTTCGTCCTGGCCTTCGACGACAACGGCGACGGCACGCCGGACAGCCAGATCGTGTTCCTCGACCTGGTCGACGTCGTCGAGGGCGCCGGCGAGGCGCCGACCTTCCAGATCGCCGGTGTGGACATCGGCTCCGACGTGCTGCTGGGCCAGGCGCTGGCGCTGGCGGGCCAGGGTGAGGCCCCGCTTGACGAGGTGGCTGCCGGTCCGGGCGCGCAGGGCGGCGGTGCGACCGCTTACGACGACAATCTGGGCGACATTCTCGATCTGCTGGTGGCGCAGGGTGTGATCCCGCCGGTGAACCTGGAGTTCGGCCTGATCAACGTCGAAGCCGACCCGATCATCCTCGAGGAGAACGTCGATGTTCCGCTGCTGATCAACGAGATCGGCGTGGGCGTGGCGATGACCATTCCGTCGCTGCCGGGTGAAGACGGCGGCGATGGCGGCCCCTACGGCGAAGTCTTCGCGGCGATCGAGGAAGAGCAGCTCGAGTACAACTTCATCGAGCTGGTGAACACTTCTGACAGCGCCCTCGACACCGACGATCTCACCATCGAGATCCTGAATCCGGCCGGGGAAGTCGTGACTTTCTCTGTGCCGAACGGCATCACAATTCCGGCCGGCGGCTTCATCGTGTTCTACCAGCTGGCGAACGACGGCGACGAGAGCCTCACCGAGGACATCGTCATCCGCGTGTTCGACGCCCAGGGTAATGTGGTCGGCGGCTTCACCATCGACGAGGCCGGTTTCTGGAACCTCGGCGACGACACCACCGATCCGATCGCGGTCAACGTGGTGTTCGACGGCGACGAGTCCGTCGACACCTTCGCCGCCAACGTCGAGCAGGAAGACCTCGCCGGCCTGACCGATCCCGACTTCATCGGCACGCCGAATCTCGACGGCGCGCCCGAGGGCTTCGGTTCGCCGCTGCTGAACCTGAACTTCGACACCTTCAACGGCCAGTTCACCGGCAACCACCACATCTTCTCGCGTGTCGACCTGGACGACACCGACAGCCAGAACGACTGGACCACCAACAACACCCCGACCGACGGCACGCTGAACGACCTCGGTCCAAGCGGCTATTCCTTCAACCAGGATGGGGACCTGGTGAGGATCGACCTCGAGACAGGCGAGGTGGATGTCGTTGGTCAGTTGACCTGGAACGGCGATTCTTCCTGGACGGACGGCGTCGATGTCGACGGTCTGGCATTCGGCAGCGGAGATGAGGCGGGCTTCCTCTTTGCGTACTCCGATGGGTTCCAAGAGATCTACAAGATCGACCCGCAGACCGCCGAGGTTGTGGAGTATTGGGAGATCGACGAAGACGGCGCACTGAACGACACGGGGTTCACGATCGCGGTCGACGGCACCTTCTATGTGATCAGCCCTGAGGACGGCCTCTTCGAGGTTCAGTTCAACAACGACAATACTTTCAACCTGGCGCTGGTGACGTCCGCTACCGCGGTAGGCGCGAGCAACTTCTACCTTTCGAGCCTGGCGGCTGATCTGACCAATCCTGACATCCTCTATGCTCTGGGCGACGGTGAGAATGTTGAGGACGGGCAGGTCAAGCTGTTCATCATCAACGTCGATACCGGCACAGTGACGGAACTGCCGGGCATCATCCCGGTGGCCGACACCGACACCGAATTCGGACTCGAGTTCGATGCCTACGGCCGCCTCTGGGCGATTGACGAGGGCAATGGCATTGCCTTCCGGGTCGACCCGGCGACGGGGGCGGCGATCGCCGGCAGCACAATTTCGATCGAAAATTTCGAGGCCTTCGAGTCGATCGCGATCCAGCACATCATCGACCGCAATCCCTGGGACCCTCTGAACGACGACCTCAATCCGCAGCAGAACAATCCCGATCCGCTGGCCGGCCAGAACTTCCTGCAGGCCGAAGCGGGCGGCGACCTGGTCGAGGGCTACGGCGGCCCGGACTTCATCCTGGGTGCCGGCGGCAACGATTCGCTCTACGGCGGCTCCGAGGAACTTTATGTCGCTCAGGCCGAGAAGATGGTCGGCCATGCCATGGAGATGCAGTACGCGCTCGACAACCTGTTCTATGAC
>JBAQHA010000195.1:0-2161 GCA_049288075.1 Oricola sp. | reverse complement strand
GCTGATGACTCATTGATTCACATACTACCGATTTGAATTGTCCGCCCGCATGGACGTTAGACGTCACATTTCGGCAAACCGGCCGAAGGGCTGTGCCGTCAACCGCTGTTACCAACTCGATTTGATAACACCCGGCAGCTTGCCCTGTGATGCAAAATTGCGAAAGCAAATTCGGCAGAGGCCGAACTTTCGGATGAACGCACGCGGTCGGCCGCAAATCGGACAGCGGTTGTAAGCCCTTACCTCGAATTTGGGTTTTCGCATGGCTTTATTTCTAAGCGACGTTTTGGCCAAATCATCCTCCTTTAACGTAACACAACCCGGCGCAGAGCGCGTTAATTCCGGAAGGGCATTCCCAACAGCCGGAGCAATTCACGGCCTTCGTCGTCGGTCTTGGCGGTGGTGACGATCGAGACGTTCAAGCCTTTGATCTTATCGATTTTGTCATAATCGATTTCCGGGAAAATAAGCTGTTCCTTGACGCCAAGGCTGTAGTTTCCGTTACCGTCCATGGCTTTTGCCGACAGACCGCGGAAATCCCGAACACGCGGCAACGCGATGTTCACTAGCTTGTTGAAGAAGTCGTACATGCGGTCTTGGCGCAAGGTGACCATGCACCCGATCGGCATGCCGGTACGCAGCTTGAAAGTGGCGATCGAGCGTCTGGCGCGGGTTATGACCGGGCGCTGTCCGGCGATGGTCTGCAGCTCTTCTACCGCTGAATCCAAAATTTTAATGTTATGGATCGCTTCCCCCAATCCCATGTTCAGCGTAATTTTATCGAGCTTCGGCACCTGCATCACATTGCGGTACTGGAAGGTCTCCATCAGCTGGGGGACGACCGTTTCGAGGTAATAGTGTTTGAGCCGGGACATCTTGTTCCTCCGCTTACTTGTCGATGATCTCGTCGCACTTGCTGCAGGCCCGCACTTTTTTCCCGTCATCGAGACGCTGCGTTTTGATACGGGTCGGTGACATGCATTTATTGCACATGAGCATCAAGTTCGACCAGTGGATCGGGGCCTCGCCTTCGATGATACCGCCCTGCCGGTTCTGCGCGGAGGGTTTAGCGTGCCGTTTGACCATATTGACCTTTTCGACAAGCACCCTGTTCTTTTTACGGATGACCTTGAGGACTTTACCTATTTTACCTTTGTCCTTGCCAGCGATCACCTTGACCTTGTCGTCTTTTTTGATTCTGCACTTGCTCGCGTTCATCGGTGACTTCTCCACCTGGTGGCCCTCGATCCTAAATGACCTCCGGGGCCAGCGAAATGATCTTCATGAACTTCTTGGCCCGCAATTCCCTTGCCACCGGTCCGAAGATACGGGTTCCGATCGGTTCCTTGCTCGCCGATATAAGGACGGCCGAATTGTCGTCGAAGCGGATGTAAGATCCGTCCGGCCGCCTGATTTCTTTCTTGGTTCGCACCACAACGGCCTTAAGGACGTCTCCTTTTTTAACCTTTGCATTCGGAATGGCTTCCTTGACCGTCACGACGATAATGTCGCCGATCCGGGCATAGCGCCGCCGGGTGCCGCCCAAGACTTTAATGCAGCCCACCACCTTTGCACCGGAATTATCCGCCACCGTCAGTCTTGTCTCTGTCTGAATCATCGTTCTCGAATCCCTTTATGATCAAACGGCCTTTTCCAGGATTTGGCTGACCTGCCACCGCTTGGTTTTGCTGAGCGGCCGGGATTCGGTGATGAGGACCTTGTCTCCGATCCGGCATGAATTTTCGGCATCATGGGCTGAAAACTTGGCCCTGCGCCGGATATACTTGTCATACAGCCGGTGTTTGACCAATCTTTCCGCCTGGACCACGACGGTCTTGTCCATCTTGTCACTGACAACGGTACCGATCAATTGTCTTTTCATTCCACGTTTTTTCATGGCAGCAATTGCAACTTGTCCATAGAATTAAGGGTTAAACTATCGGGCTTCGGTTTCGGGTATCGCCAATTCTTGTTGTCGGATGATGGTTTGCACCCGGGCAACGTCACGTTTGATCTGTTTGAGCCGCTGCGGGTTTTCGAGCTGACCGGTCGCATGCTGAAAACGGAGGTTGAACAACTCCTGTTTCAGCTCGACCAGCTTCCGCTGCCGCTCCTCTGAGCTCAACGCTCTGCATTCACCGGCCTTCATGATGTCATGCTC
>JBAQHA010000194.1:0-3728 GCA_049288075.1 Oricola sp. | reverse complement strand
CTCATAGAGGGCGCGGGTCGTCTCGGCCTCGGTTTCGAGTTCGCGCAGGCGGACCGTCGCGGTGTTGCCGACATCGTTCGCGGAGCGGGAGGTATCGACGGCGCGCTCGAGATTGGCGACGCGGTCGCGGGCGACGTCGAGATCGACCCTGGCGGCGCTCGCGGCGTCCTGCGCCTCGGCGCGAAGCATCCCCTCGATGCGCGTCATGTCGGAACGGGCGCGGATGAGGCGGGGGTGGCGCGGAAGCAGTTCCGCCTCGAGATTGGCCACGGTGCGGGCCGCAAGCGTGTACTGGTCGCGCAGCTGGGCGATGTTGGCGGAATCCGAAATCTCGTTGATGGAGTTGGGATTGATGCCGCGCTTGAGGACGGCGGCAATCCCGTCGTAACGCGCCTGCTTTTCGGCAAGCGCGGCGCGCGCCTCGGTCAGCTGCGCGTTGAGGCCGCCAAGCTCCTGGCTGGTCAGCAGGCCGGCTTCGCCTGTGCTCTGCAACCTGTTTTCCGCCTTGAACCTCTGCACCGCCAGCTCGGCGTTGCGCAGGCGCTCGCGCAGGCCGACAAGGCGCTGCTCGATCTGGTCGTTGATTTCGGTGGACGAGACTTCCCGATGACGCTTGCTGTCGGCGAGATAATTCTCGGCGATCGCCTGGGCGAGCTTCGCGGCCTTGTCGGGGTTGACCGAGTCGACGGAGATGTTGGCGATATAGGTCAAGCCCGCGCGCTTGATCGTCACGGACCTGGAAAAGGCCCGGACGGCGTCGTTTTCGCGCCGCGCCGCGCCGGCCTCGGTTCCCGCGTCGCCCGGGCCGCGCACCAGCGACAGGATGGAGGACAGAATGCCTGGTCCCGCGCCCGCGCCGAACTCGCTGTCGGAGACGAGATCGAATTGCCGGACGACCGGCCGCAGGACCGTGTCCGAGCCGATCACCGCGATCTGGCTATCGATGTAGACTTCGTCGCCGATATTGCGCGACGGCGTGTCGGGATTGTCGAAGGGCTGGCGAACCGTCGGGTCGATCAGCAGGCTGGCGTTCGCCCGGTAGATCGGCTGGACCGAGAGCGAATAGACGGCCGTCGCGCCGGACAGCACGAACGCCGTCAGCAGCACGACCCACAGCCGCTGGCGCAGGACCGAAATAATCGCCCAGATATCGAAACCGACCGGGCCGGAATACGTTTGAAGACGAGCGTTCACGACCGCGCCCTTTGGAACAGGAAACATAGCTAACAATCGGTAGACGCTTTTGGTTAGGACTTCGCTAACGGCGGCGCACCGGCACGGGCCGGCGCGGACAAATCCGCGATGCGCGGCAACAGGGCCGCGAACAGGAACAGCATCCAGATCAGCGAATAGCCGCGGAACCAGCTGCTCTCGAGCATGTTGTGGGAGACGCCGGTCAGCACCAGCGTCATCGACAGCCAGCACAGCGCAGGATGACTATCGGCGGATCGGGCCGCGGAAAACAGCGCGGCGATGATCGTGGCCAGCAGGAATGTCAGGCCAACGACGCCGGTTTCCAGCAGGACGTCGAGATAGCCGTTATGCGCCTGCAGCAGTGCGGCGACGAAACCGGGCGCCTCGCGCTCGACGATGGAGCCGGCGCCGATACCCCAGAAGGAGGCGTAGCCCTGGCCGATCAGCGGGCTGCGCCCGATCACGTCGAGGACGAACTGCCAGATCACGGTGCGGCCGGTGAAGGTCGTGTCGTCGAACAGCAGCATGGAAAGATCGTCGAAACCGAAATCCATCAGGACCGAGAAATAGAACCAGGCGGCAAGGCCGAGCGCGAGCGCGAACAACACGAACAATGCCGCGTTCATGCGCAAAGGCCGGGTGATCGCGACCGTCAGCCAGACGCCCAGCGGCAACAGGACCGCGAGACCGAGGGACGTCTTGGACTTGCTCAGCACCAGAGCGAAATAGGCGGCGACAACCAGGACAACAAAGAAGGCGCGGAGCCAGCCGCGTTTCACCGCCGCGCCGTACATGCAGAACAGGACGGCGAAGGCCATCGCCGCGCCGAGCGAGTTCTTGTGCTCGTAGATGCCCTCGTGGCCTATCGGCCCCGGCGGCATCAGAACCACGGCCACGGCGTTGATGATCACCGTCACGGCGAAGACCGCCAGCACGCGATCGAGCATGGCATCGCGATCATCGGCAAGGCCGATGGAAATGCCGAGTGCCAATACGACGATCACCTGCAGGGCAAGGCGGCGAAAGGCGATCCCCGGCACCGGCGACCAGAACACGCTGAGCGCGGCAAAGGCCAGATAGCATAGCACCAGCACGAAGACCGGATCGGACAAGAACCGGCCGATGTTGCGAAAATTGCGCCAGGCCGCAACCACCGCGACCGCGAGCGTGAGAATCCAGAACAGCTGGTTGAGAGGGTTCGACTGGGCCGCCGCGATATTGATGTCGGTCACCATGCCGGCGGAGCGCCATTTCAGCATGACCGGCGAGACGAGGAGCGCATAGCCAACAATGACCGCCGGAATCCAGCGTAACGCGAAACGGGCATAGGCGTGCTCGCCCTCGCCCGTCGCGAGGCCCGCCCGCTGGTATGGTTCGTCCGTCATGAGCCTGCCCGAAGATCCCGCACGACGCCACTGTATGCGATTCGCGGCGGTGTCCGGAACAATCCGGCGCGGCTTTACGGCTCGAGCGCGTCGAGGTTCAGGCCGAGGGCCGCGGCCGTGCCGGGATCGACGATCCGAGCCGCATTGTCGGCCAGCAGGCCGAAGCCCTCGAAATAGTCCCACAAGGCCCAGCCGATGCCATGATCCTCGGCCGCCTTGCGCACGGCGGCGAGCCAGCGCAGCCGGCTGCCGTCGTCGGCAACGCCGGCCGGCCAGCGGATGGCGCTGAACTCGCCCATGACGATGCGGCCGGGATCGACGCCGTTGGCGTTCGCCCAGACGGCGATGTCGTCGAAGCGGGCGGCGACCGTGCCGGCGTCCGGCCTCTGCCTGCCGTAGTAGTCGGCCACATCCTTCCCGGCGGCCGCGAAAGCGTCGCCGGGCTGCGGCGACCCGCCCTCTTCCAGCCGGGCAAGTCGGGCCTTCGTCTCGCCCATGGTCTTTTCCAGGCTGCCGCTTTGCGCGGGCCAGGAGAGGCCGGCAATGTAGCGCACCGGCGGCGACGCCCAGCCGATCGACTGGTGGGTGAAGTAGTAGGGCTCGTAAAAATGGAAGTCGTAGAGCGTCATGGCGTCATAGTCGGAGGGATCGAGCCGCATCAGGCCGTCCGGCGACGCCCAGCAGCCGCCGGTGACGACCAGCGGCATGGCGGGCGCGACGGCGCGCACAGTGTCGAACAGGCGCTTCTGGGAGACCGTCCAGTCCTCGGCGTCCTTGCGCTCGCAGACAGGTTGCGGCTCGTTCATCAGCCCGAGCGCGAAGGAGCCGGCGGGCTGGTCCTCGAAGTAGGCGGCGACCTCGGCGAGGAAATCCGCATAGCGCTCGAACTTGCCGTTCGGCGGATCGGCGAGGATATCCGGCGGACGCCAGTTCGATTCGTAGGTGTCGGAGTGCATATCGAGCAGGACCGCAAGGCCGCGGCCGCGCAGGCGCAGCACCCATTGTCGCATAATGTCGAACAATTGGCCGGCCTCGTCGTCATCGGCTTCCAGGAACGGCGCGACATCGACCGGCAGGCGGATGAAATCGAAGCCGAGGGCGCGCATGCGGTCCAGTTCGGCGTCGGATATGCGGGCCAGGTCGCCCTGA
>JBAQHA010000193.1:0-5048 GCA_049288075.1 Oricola sp. | reverse complement strand
TCATCGCCCTGCTGCTTGTCATGGCCGGTTGCATTGTCATGGGCATGGGCGTGCCGTCGGTGACCGCGTATCTTATCCTCGCGCTCGTCATGGGACCGGCGCTCGAAGCGCTCGGTATTTCCAAGATCGCCGCGCACATGTTCATGCTCTATTTCGGCGTTCTGTCGGTGATCACACCACCCGTCGCGCTCGCGGCCTTCGCCGCCGCGCCGATAGCGGGTGCGAAGCCGATGGAAACGGGAATCGAGGCGGTGCGGCTCGCTATCGCCGGATTCATCATACCGTTCATCTTCGTCTACCACCCGGACATCCTGATCATCGACGGCTTCACGGTCGGCGGACTCGCATGGTCGCTCGCCTGCTTCCTTGTCGCGACATGGATGATCGCGACTGCGCTTGCCGGCTTCGAACGCACGCGCCTGCCGCTCTGGGAGAGCGTCATCCGCCTTGTCGCAGCGTTCGCAATCCTTACGCCAGACCTCTGGTCGAGCCTGGCCGGCGGGGCAGTCGCCGCCGCCCTTGTCGCCGGACATCATTTCAGGGCCCGGCCGGAAACTCCGATACTCACAACTACCAAAGGGAGGAAACCATGAAACACTTCACACGCATGACCTTGGCGGGATTGGCGGCGGTCGCCATGTCGACCAGCGCCTTCGCCGCCGAAAAGCTGAAAATGGCGACGATCGATCCCGGCTCGTCAGCCTATCTGGTAATGACGACGATGGCCAACATCGTCAATAACAGCCAGAGCGACTACGAATTCACCGTCGATGCGACCGGCGCCGCGACCAAACACATGGTCGAGATGGCGGAGGGCAAGATCGATTTCTGCATGGTTTCCCCGACTGTCTACCAGCTCATGAAGACCGGCAAGGCGATGTATTCCAAGCTGGAAAAGGCGCCGGAACTGTCGAAGAATCTCGGTCTGATCTTCTGGTTCCCCTATGGGGCCTATCATGTCGTCACATATGCCGACAGCGGCATGCAGTCGCTGAAGGACATCAAGGGCAAGAAGGTCTTTCTCGGCCCCCCCGGCGGCGGCGCGTGGAATACGGCGGATGCCTGGATCCAATCGATGACCGGCTACAAGGCCGGCGAGGACTATGAGAACGTCAAGGCGTCGTGGGGCGCCGCGCTGCAAGCTTTCCAGGACCGCCAGATCGACGTGTACATCAATGGCGGCATCCCGCCCTATCCGCAGATCGAACAGCTGGCGCTGACGTCGAAGCTGCGCATCCTCGGCCCGACCAAGGCGGACGTCGAGGCCGCGACGGATGACATGCTGGCACCAACGAAGGGTCTCGGTCGCAGCCTCGACGTCATTCCGGTGGGGATTTACGGCGACGGCGTCGTCAACACGGAGGACGTTTACGAGGTCGGCTCGACCGTCGGCGTCGGCGCGCGGATGGACCTGCCGGAAGACGTGGTCTACGCGGTTACCAAGGCGTTCTGGGAGAACCTGCCGAAAACCCAGGAAACGACGCCCTTCATGCGCAAGGTGACACTGGACGGCCTGAAGACGTCGACCAACATGCCGCTGCATCCAGGCGCAATAAAATACTACAAGGAAATCGGCATCGACATTCCCGCCGACATGCAGTGAGGCACTTCCCGGGGCCGGCGATTGCCGGCCTCTCTCCATCTGAAATAACGATTCCGGTATCCGATGACGCGCAAGGTTCGCAATATCCTCTTCATCATGTACGACCAGCTCAGGTTCGACTACCTGGGCTGCGCTGGCCATCCCCACCTCGAGACTCCCAATTTCGACGCGCTTGCCGCGCGCGGCGTCCGGTTTTCGCGCACCTACGTGCAGTCGCCGGTCTGCGGCGCGTCGCGGATGAGTTTCTATACGGGCCGTTATGTCCATAGCCACGGCGCGGCGTGGAACAATTTCCCGCTGAAGGTCGGCGAACAGACGCTCGGCGATCATCTCCGCAAGCTCGGCATGCAGTCATGGCTCATCGGCAAAACCCATATGAGCGTCGACAGGGAAGGCATGGAGCGTCTCGGCCTGGCACGCGACTCGATCATCGGCGCGCGCGTTTCCGAATGCGGTTTCGACGTCGTGGTGCGCGACGACGGTCTTTGGAGCGAGGGACCCGACGGCTTCTACGATTCCAAACGCTCGCCCTACAACGAATACCTGAAATCGAAGGGCTATCCCGGCGACAATCCCTGGCACGATTTCGCGAATTCGGGCGCCACCGACGATGGCGAGATCGCGTCGGGCTGGTTCATGAAACACGCCGACAAGCCGGCCAACATCGACAACGCGGATTCAGAGACGCCCTGGCTCACCGACCGGATGATCGCGTTTCTCGACGAGCACGAGAACGAGGAGAAGCCCTGGCTCTGTCACCTGTCCTTCATCAAGCCGCACTGGCCCTATATCGTGCCGGCGCCATACCAGGCGATGTACGGGCACAACCAGATCCTGCCGGCCATCCGCCATCCCGGCGAACGCATCGATCCGCATCCGGTATACGGCGCCTTTCAGGCCAATGCGATCGGACAGGCTTTCTCCCGCGACGAGGTGCGCGAAAAGGTTATCCCGGCCTATATGGGCCTGATCAAGCAATGCGACGACGAACTCGGCCGGCTGATGAAATACCTCGCCGAAGCCGGACGTCTGAGAGACACGATGATCGTGCTTACGTCCGATCACGGTGATTATCTCGGCGACCACTGGCTGGGCGAGAAGGACCTTTTCCACGAACAGTCGGTGAAGATTCCTTTGATCGTCTATGACCCGTCGCCGGAGGCCGACTCCACGCGCGGCACGGTCTGCGAGGAATTGGTCGAAAGCATCGACCTCGCCGCGACTTTCATCGAGGCGGCAGGCGGGACGGTTCCGGCCCATGTCGTCGAAGGCCGGTCCTTGCGTCCGTTCCTGCATGGCGAGAAACCGGCGGACTGGCGGGACTTCGCGGTCAGCGAATACGACTACTCCGCCACGCCGATGGCCGTAAAGCTCGGGATGCGTCCGCGCGACGCGAGGCTGTTCATGATCGCCGACAAGCGCTGGAAGTTCATGCATGCCGAGGGAGGCCTGCGGCCGATGCTGTTCGACCTCGAACGCGACCCGGAGGAATATATCGATCTCGGGGCCAGCCATGAGCACCAGGGCGTGATCGACATGATGTATGAGCGCCTCGCTGTCTGGGCGCGGCGCATGTCGCAGCGCACGGCGATTTCGGATGAAGAGATTGACTCGATGCGTGGCAGGTCGCGTCGCAAGGGCGTTCTGCTAGGACTCTATGACGGCGACGAAGTCGACGCGGAACTGACGGCGAAATATCGCGGCCGGGTGCCTTAGATTCTCGTCAGAGACCCTCGAAATCAACCACGATCGCGGCATGGTCGCTCGCGTGCGGCCGGCGGTAACCCACGCCCGGCAGGCGCGCGCCCTCGTAGCGCTCGGCGCCGCGTTCGAGCCCTTCGCGCAGGAAACGCGGTTCGGCGTCCGGAAATTCTGCCGCCAGCGCGGGCGAGGCCAGCAGCGCGTCCGGGCGCGAATAGAGGTCCGTATTCTCGAGGTGGTACGACCAACGCCGCTCGGGCGGTATGCGACCCAGAAGATCGACCGAGAAACCGCCCAGAAGCGGTGCGGCCGCCCGTTCGCCGCGTGGTTCTTCCAGCGGCTCGTTGAGATCGCCGAGGATCAACCAGAAGGCCGTTTCCGGCTTGCCGAAATCTCTCTCGATCAGGCGGCGCACCGCCAGCGCTTCGAGCCTGCGCACGCTCCATGCGGCTTCCGGATCGGGATACGGCGCCTTGAAGTGGCAGACATAGAGCCGGAGCGGACCTATCGAGGCGGCGAGGCAATCCCTGCGGAACACCGGCTCTTCCGGATTGCGGCCGGCCGGGTTGTCCAGCCCGAGGTCGGCGACCTTAAGATTGGCATGGCCGCGGACATCCGTTGGCGCGATGCGGCTCATCAGCGCCACGTCGAAGCCGCGACCGTCGTTGCCCGGCAGGCAGATGCGGTGCGGGTAGGGCGGCACGCCTTCGGCCAGCAGATACTCGTCATGGAAGTGATCGAGCGTGTCCTGGTCGAACACCTCCTGCAGCGCTATCACATCGGCGTTCGCCCGGCGCAGGATTGCGGCTGTGAGCAGCCTGTCGATCGGATCGAGGGCAGCGGCATCGCGTCCCGGCGTCGCCTCCTCGTCCATGTCCACGGCCCCCGACAACGCCATGCGCTCGCCCTGGCGGCGCAGGCGAAGGTTCTGGACGTTGAACGTAGCGATACGCATGCGATCTTTGTACGAACCACGGACCTGTCCCCGCAACCGAATTGTCCCGGCACGCCGGTGCGACCGAACGGCTTCTGTTTCCGGCCAGGAATCTGTGATCTAATTATTGGATGATTTCACTCGAAGACTGCCTTGGATTCTGCGACCTGACGGAAGAAGAGATCCTCGCCATCGCCGAGCATGAGCACATGCCGGAAATCGTCGCCGTCGCCTACGGTCAGTATCTTGCGCACGCCGAGCGCGGCGCCGAGGAAATCTGCCGGATGATCGTCGACGACATTCGCGAGGCGCAGCGGAAGAACGATCGCGACCACGTCCTCATGCTGCTGCACGTGCTGCATCACTTCCTGAAAACGCACCCGGAAGCGGAGCCGGACGTGCATCCGTGGCGGCGAATGGCCTGACCGGCTCGCCGGACCGGCATTTCCGCCGTTAACGCTGGCGGACAAACTTTCCCTTGAGGCATTTTCGTTCGCGCGGTCCGGTGTTATCCTTGCGGCATGAAAACGCTAGGGGCGATAGCGGCGGCCGTGGTCTTCTTTGTCTGGGATTTCGCCCAGAACAACGGCGCGATGACGAATGCCGCGATAGGGCAGATAATCCAGTTCGTGCGTTCGTTCGGATTCTGAGCGCTGAGCCGACATGCTACCCGGAGGGGAAGCTCAATTACCGCTTTATTCCGGGAAGACGGTAATAGCCCCCTGAATAAAGGCCCCGGCGCGTGGCCGGGGCCATTGTCTGCGTATTGCGCGACTATTCGATTTCGTTAGCGTTGAAGGCGACCCATTT
>JBAQHA010000192.1:0-4796 GCA_049288075.1 Oricola sp. | reverse complement strand
ATTCACCTCCTACCAGGGCATCTGCCACCAATCCGGCTTCCTCTACTGCCATTTCGGCCGCAGGTTCGGATTCGTGCTGACCCAGGACAACGCGACGACGGTTTCGGCCGGCATCGACGGCGGCCAGCCGTGGCGGCGCACGCATGGCGACAACATCATCTATTCGGATTGGCGGCGGGACAATTTCTTCACCGCGCTGAAGACGCTGATCCAGGCCGGCGCGAAGCGCATCGGCATCGAGTTCGACCATGTCTCGCTCGACTACCGCCGCCTGTTCGGCGACGCCTTTCCGGGCATCGAGTTCGTCGATATCTCCGAGCCGGCGATGTGGATGCGGACGATCAAGTCGGACGAGGAGATCAGGCTGATCCGCGAAGGCACACGCATCTGCAACGTCGGCGCACGCGCCGTGATGGGCGCGATCGAGGAAGGCGTCCCGGAATACGAGGTGGCAATCGCCTCGACCAACGCGATGATCCGCGAGATCGGCAAGAGCTTCCCGTTCGTCGAACTGATGGACACCTGGACCTGGTTCCAGTCGGGCATCATGACCGACGGGGCGCACAACCCGGTGACCAACAAGCGGGTGGCGCGCGGCGACATCTGCTCGCTCAACTGCTTCCCGATGATCTTCGGCTACTACACGGCGATCGAACGGACGCTGTTCTGCGAGGAGGCGTCCGACGCCCATCTCGACCTGTGGGAGAAGAACTGCGCCGTGATGAAAGCCGGTTCCGACATGATTGCGCCGGGCAGGAAATGCTCGGAGATCGCGCTGGCGCTCAACGACATGTATCGCTCATGGGATCTCCTGCAGTACCGCTCCTTCGGCTACGGCCACTCCTTTGGCGTGCTGTCGCATTATTACGGCCGCGAGGCGGGCGTCGAACTGCGCGAGGACGTCGACACGGTGCTGCAGCCGGGCATGGTGGTCTCGATGGAGCCGATGATCATGATCCCGGAGGGAAATCCGGGCGCCGGCGGCTACCGCGAGCACGACATCTTCGTCATCACCGAGACGGGGGCGGAGAACATCACCAACTTCCCCTACGGGCCGGACGAGATGATCATCCGGAAATAGTCCGGGGCAAGGGGGCGCGGAAGCCGCGCCCTCACGCCGGCTCGATCTCGTCCGGCGCTGGTCTGCCGGCGGTCGCGACAGTCACCTCGACATCCGACGCGGCAAGTGCCGCGGCGAATTCGGCGGGCGGGGCGCGATCGGTGATCAGTTCGCCGATGTCCTCGAAACCGCAGACCGTGACGAGGCCGCGGCGGCCGAACTTGGTGTGATCGGTGACGACGACCTTGCGCTCGCCGCAGGACAGGACCATGCGGGCGAATTCGCTTTCCTCGAGATCGAAATCCATGATGCCCGTGGGGCCGACGGCGCCGGCGGAAATGACCGCGTGGGCGACCGTGAAGCGACTGACGAACTCGACTGCCGAGGCGCCGAAGGCGGCGCCGGAATCCGAGCGCAATTCGCCGCCGGCCATGTAGACGCGATTGCCGTTGACGGTCGCCAGCGTCCTGGCGATGTCGGAGGAATTCGTCACCACGGTGAGGCGGCGGTGGCCCACCAACTCGCGCGCGACGTAAGAGGTGGTCGTGCCGGTGTCGAGCATGATGGAATCGCCGTTGCGGATGGTCGAGGCGAGGTGGCGGGCGATCAGTTGCTTGGCGCCGGCGTTCTCGCGCATGCGGCGCTGGAACGGCGCCTCGCCGACCTGGCCGGCGAGACCGACCGCGCCATGGATCCTCAGCAGCGTGCCGTTCTCGGTCAGCGGCTTCACATCGCGGCGCACGGTTTCCAGCGACACGGCGAGTCGGGCGGCGAGCGCCGAGATCGTGACGCTTCCCTCCTCGTTCAGGATACGCAGAATTTCCGCATGGCGCTTGGAAAGCATGGGGTCCGGCTCCGGATGCTGCCCATTCGATAGGCTCTGGTTGCCGAGTTTGCAATCAAATCCACAAAATCGGTCATGAAAATCACAAAATACCACAAAGCGCGATTGACAGGGCAGGGTTACTCGCGCGTTAATTTCAATCCGGACCAAGGTGTAGGCAACGGCCGACCTGCAAAGGCCTGCAAATTGCGATCATCACGGGTCCCGCAAATGGATGACAGGGAGCTCGACATGAAAGCATTCGAATTCAGGACAAGATCGCTTGCCGCGAGCCTTGCGGTTTCGGCGGTCGCGATGATGGCCGGGGCGTTTTCGGCGACGGCGCAGGAATCGACCGATCCCATCAAGCTGACGCTGCATGACTGGACCGGCCAGCTGATCACGACCCAGATCATGGGCGATGTGCTGCAGAAGGCCGGCTACAACGTCGAATACGTGCAAGCCGACTATCTCGCCCAGTTCGCGGGGCTGGAAACCGGCGACCTGCACGTCGCCATGGAAATGTGGGAAACGACGGGCCGCGAGGCCATGGACGCCGCCACCGCGACCGGCAAGGTCGAGAATTTCGGCCCGACGGGGATGAAGGCCAAGGAAGAGTGGTGGTTTCCGGAATACATGAAGGAGAAATGCCCCGGCCTGCCGAACTGGGAAGCGCTGAAGGACGAGGCCTGCGCCGAAGCCTTCTCGACGGCGGAGACCGCGCCGAAGGGCCGTTATCTCGGCGGCCCGGTGACATGGGGCGGTTTCGATGACGAGCGCGTCGACGCGCTGGACCTGCCGTTCGAGGTCATCCATGCCGGCACCGACGCGGCATTGTTCGCCGAACTGGAAAGCGCCTACCAGCGCCAGGCCCCTATCATGCTGTGGATCTACGCGCCGCACTGGGCTCCGGCGAAGTACAAGGGCGAGTGGGTGGAATTCCCCGAATACACTGCCGAGTGCTACAACGACCCGTCCTGGGGATCCAATCCTGACATGGCCTATGACTGCGGCAAACCTTTCGGCGAGATATGGAAGGTCGGCTGGGCCGGCGTGAAGGACAAGTGGCCGGGCGCCTACAACGCCATCAAGGCGTTCACCATCGACAATGACGAGATGGGCGCGATGATCACCGAGGTCGACCTCGACGGCAAGACCGTGGAGCAGGTGACCGACGCTTGGATGGCCGCCAATGAAGACCGCTGGATGAAGTGGATCGGCAAGTAGGCCGCCATCGCTGATCGCCGGATCGGCCGCCGCCCGGCACAGGGCGGCGGCTTCCGGTTCCGGACAATCCAAAGACCTGCCGGGGCATCAATGTCGACGCCGGAAGCCAAACTCGTCTGCCGCAACATATGGAAGCTCTTCGGCCACGGCGCCCAGGAATTCCTCAGGAATTCCGGCGGCAACCCGACCCTCGAGCAGCTCGACGCAGCCGGCATCGTCGCGGCGGTGCGCAATGTCGACCTTTCGGTGCGCGAGGGCGAGATCTTCGTCATCATGGGCCTGTCGGGCTCGGGCAAGTCGACGCTGGTGCGCTGCCTGTCGCGGCTGGTCGAGCCGACGGCGGGCGAGATCCTGTTCCACGGCGAGAACCTCCTGGCGGCCAGCGACGCCAAGATGATCGAGATCCGCCGCCACAAGATGGGCATGGTGTTCCAGCATTTCGCGCTGCTGCCGCATATGAGCGTGCTGGCGAATGTCGCCTTCCCGCTCGAAGTGCAGGGCGTCGGCAGGGTCGAGCGCGAGGAGCGCGCCCGCCAGATGATTTCGCTCGTCGGGCTGACGGGGCGCGAGGAAGCATATCCGCGGCAACTTTCGGGTGGCCAGCAGCAGCGCGTCGGCATCGCCCGCTCGCTCGCGGTGGAGCCGGAACTGTGGTTCCTCGACGAGCCTTTCTCGGCGCTCGATCCCTTGATCAGGCGCGAGATGCAGGACGAGTTCATCCGCCTGCAATCGGTGCTGAAGAAGACCATCGTCTTCATCACCCATGATTTCGACGAGGCGATCCGGCTGGCAGACAGGATCGCCGTCATGAAGGACGGCGAGATCGTCCAGGCCGGAACGCCCGAGGATATCGTGCTCAATCCGGCCACGGCTTACGTCCAGGAGTTCACCCGCGCCGTGCCGCGGGCCAAGGTCGTGCGCGTCCGTTCGGTGATGAAGCCGATGGTCGGCGACGCACCTCCGGCCGCGGTTTCCGCCCACACGACAATCGCCGAGGCGGCGCCCCTGTTCCTCCAGGGGGCGGAACGGTTGCGGGTGACCGATCAAGACGGCGCGATGCTCGGCATCCTGCAGAGGGCCGACGTCATCGCGCTGATGTTGAGGGGATAGGCCGGTCATGACCGACGTCGCCTCGATCCAGTCCCCACAAGCCTCCGTCGCGAGACGCGGCGGCGCGGCGATCATCGGCGCGGCGGCGGTCGTCTTCGTCGTCTTCTGGCTGATCGGCAAACCGTTCGCCAAATGGGCGTTCGACTATCCAAAGGCGCAGACGATTCCGGTCGCGCGCTGGATCGGGGACTTCACCAAATGGCTGGTCAACGACGCGACCTTCGGGCTGTTCACCTTCACCGATCTGACGCGATTCATCGCCGCGGCGATCGACGTGCCCTACAAGGCGGTGCTGAGTCTGGTCGCGACCGGGCTGATGTCCGGTCCCGGATCGAGCGCCGTTCAATTGCTGCCGCCGATCTCGTGGGTTGCCGTGATCGCGCTGGTGGCGCTGATGGGGCTCTATGCCGGCGGGCGCAGGCTGGCGACGATCGTGGCGCTCTGCTTCGTGTTCATCGCGGTGTTCGGCCAATGGACAAGCGCGATGGTGACGCTTGCCTCGATCCTCGTCGCGGCGCCGCTGGGCGTCGCCGGCGGGCTGCTGCTGGGCATCGGCGCCTATCGCTGGCGCTGGCT
>JBAQHA010000191.1:0-1685 GCA_049288075.1 Oricola sp. | reverse complement strand
CGATATAATTGCTGACGACTCACCAACGTACCGCACTCAGCACCTTTTCACCGCTATGTCGCGCGATGTGGTCGCATTCGCGTTCATCAGCCGAGGCATGACTGGAATGTACGTTAACTTGTTACTGAAGAGGTACGGCGCGGATTCCGGATGTCTCTATTCATGGCCAGACTGGGGCTTGTTCGGTTTCAGGGTGCGGGCAATGCAAGGGGAGCTTGAAGACAACAGGCCAGAATCGCGCAAGTGGAGTGCCCATCAGCAAGATGGCTTATGGGGCATTCACTGCTAGATCCGTGTAACGAAGCCCATGCGGTCGGCGCCGCCTAACAAGCGACTGTGTTTCCGAGTCAAGCGACAGATGCACTCCAGGGCACGTTGTCGCGCAGCATGGCATTGAGCATGGTGACGATTTTTCGGATGCAGGCGGTCAGTGCCACTTTTTTGTGTTTTCCTGCGCCGAGCAGGCGTTGATAGAAGATTCTGATTTCCGGGTTGAAGCGAACCGCCGACAGCGAGCACAGGTACAGCGCTGTGCGCGTATAGGCGCGTCCGCCGCGAATTCGCCGCTTCCCTCTGAATCTCCCGCTGTCGCAGTTGAACGGCGCCACTCCGGTCAGTGCGGCGATCTGACGGCGGTTCAGTAAACCGAGTTCGGGCATGTCTCCCAGCAGCGTGGCGGCGACCGTGTTGCCGATACCGGGCATCGAGGTCAGCAGTTCACGCTTGTGTCGCCAGGTCGCATGGCTCTGAATGGCTGCATCGAGGATCCGCTCGAGCTTAGCGAGTTCGGCGTCGAACGCTGCGATCAGTCGATCGATGCTCGGCTGCACGGTTTCGGGCATGATCGGGCGGCGGTTTTTTTCCATCGTGCGCATCATGGTGAGCTGGCGGCGACGGACGATCAGGTCTCTGATGTACTGAGCATTTTCGTCGCCCAGGGATCGCACCTGCGGCTGCACGGTGGCGGCGAAGCGGGCGATGAGTTCGGCATCGAGCGCGTCAGTTTTGGCCAGCTGTCCGATAGCGCCGGCGAAGCGGCGTACCTTCAGGGGCGAGACGACAATGATCGGCAGACCTCTGGCAAAGGCCGCCCGCGCGAAGCCCTGGTGGTAGCGACCGGTGGCCTCCACGACGATGCGGGCGAGTCGGAAGCGGGATAGCTGCCGGAGCAGCCCGGCGATGCCGGGTTCGTCATTGGGAACGCTCAACACACGATTTCTTTCAAGCAGATAGACGTCGAGCCGGTCCTTGCCGACATCGATGCCGACGTTTACAGGGAGTGTTTGTTTTGTCACGGATACTCTGCCTTGCTAAATTCGGGCTCGGGGCCCATTCGACTGTACGAGTCTTGGTGAAAGCCGATGAACCGCTGCACGCTTGTTAACGGTCTCAGTGTCAGCTGGAACCGGCGCTGCATCGAGCTGGTTCATCGATGAACTCCGGAGAGTCCATGGGCCCCAACTTATACCGATGAGTACCCGAGACGAAACATACATGGCGCTGCAACGGACCTGTCGCATTGTCACGCGGTTTGCTTACGCAAACCCCGCGCCAACGCGCCAGGCCGCTGAGCTTGGTTGTTAGGCGGCACTGGAGGTTAGCGGCAAGATGAGCGAGCCGAGGCAAACCAAATTTGAACGTCTCAAGGCCATCTATGAATTGCTCGCGGTCGACTTCGGAAAGTC
>JBAQHA010000190.1:0-10846 GCA_049288075.1 Oricola sp. | reverse complement strand
GACCGCGATTATCTCGAAGTTTCAGACAACGAGGCGATCCTCGGCCAGTCGCTGCACTCCATGACCTTCGACATCGGCGGCTGGCGGATCGCCCTGTGGCGCGCCGATACCAAAATCCTGCGCGGGCCGGAGCATCACGGCTTCGTGCTGCGCGAGGCTGACCTGCTCTGGCTGTCGCGCACCGCCCAGGCCGCCGACCGTCCGCTGCTCGTCGTCAGCCACGTGCCGGTTTCCGGCCACGCCCAAACCGGCAACTACTATTTCGAACGCAATCCCGGTAGCTCGACCTATCCCATGGCCGAGCGCGCCCGTGCGGCGCTTGCCCAGGCCCGCGTCCCTGTGGTCTGCCTTTCCGGCCACGTCCATTGGAACACGATCACGACCGTCGACGGCATTACCCACCTGACCCAGCAGTCGCTGACCGAGAGTTTTACCACGCAGGGCGAACCCGCCGGCGCGATGGGCCTGATCGAGCTCTCCGACACCGTGAACTGGCGCGTCTCCGGCCGCGATCCGATTTCTTACGGCTTCGCCCCCACCTCGGACCGCTGGACGCCCCCCTTGCCGGTTTTTGCCGAACACACCGAGCTTTCGGGCCGGGCGCGAAGGAGCGAACGATGAAGCCGCTGCTGTCAGTCCGCGATCTGCGTGTCGCCTTCGGCGACAAGGAGGCTGTAAGCGGCCTCTCCTTCGACGTGCCCGCGCGCGGCACGCTCGCACTTGTCGGCGAGTCCGGTTCCGGCAAGTCGGCGACCGCCCTGTCGATCCTTCGCCTGATCGAGCGCGAGGGCGGCCGCATCGCCGGCGGCGCCATCACGCTGCATGACGAGGACGGCGAGATCGACATCACCGCCCTCGACGAGCAGGCATTGGGCGCGCTGCGCGGTAACCGCATCTCGATGGTCTTCCAGGAGCCGATGACCTCGCTCAATCCGGTCATGACCATCGGCGAACAAGTCGCCGAAGTCTTCATCCGCCACCGCCACATGACGAGGCAGGAAGCCTTCGCCGCGTCGCGCGAGGCGCTCGATAGCGTCCGCATCCCGGAACCCGCGCGCCGGCTGACCCAGTATCCGCACGAATTGTCGGGCGGCCTGCGCCAGCGCGTCATGATCGCCATGGCGCTCGCCTGCCGGCCGAAACTGCTGATCGCCGACGAGCCCTCGACCGCGCTCGATGTCACGACGCAAGCCGAAATCCTCACCCTGATCCGCGACCTGCAAGCCGAGATCGGCATGGCGGTCCTGTTCATCACTCACGACATGGGCGTCGTCGCCGAGATCGCCGACCGCGTCGTTGTGCTGCGTCACGGCCGCAAGGTCGAGGAAACGAGCGTCGAGCAGCTTTTCGCGGCACCGTCCGCCGACTACTCGAAGCAACTGATGGCCGCGACGCCGAAGCTCGGCTCGGGCTCGCCCGAGCGAGGAGAAGACACCGGCAACATCCTCGAGGTGTGCGACCTGACGACCCGCTTCGCCCTGCGCCGAGGCTTCCTTGCCGGCCGCGGATCGGTCGATGCCGTCAAGAACGTGTCGCTGATCGTCGGCCGCGGCGAAACGCTCGGCCTCGTCGGCGAATCCGGCTGCGGAAAATCCACCCTGGCGCGCTCGGTCCTGCGCCTGATCGAACCGGCGCTCGGCTCGATCTCGCTCGACGGCAGGGATGTAACGCATCTCGGCCGCGAGGGGCTGCGGACGCTCCGCCGCCACGCCCAGATGGTATTCCAGGACCCCTATGCCAGCCTCAACCCGCGCCTGGCGGTGCATGAGCTCGTCACCGAACCGGCGCGAATCCACAACCTCGTTTCGGCGCGCGACCAGCGAGAGTGCGCCGCCGAACTCGTGCGCGCGGTCGGTCTCGACGAAGACGTCATCGACCGTTTCCCGCACCAGTTCTCCGGCGGCCAGCGCCAGCGCCTGTGCATCGCCCGCGCCCTGTCGGTGAAGCCGAAGCTGATCGTCGCCGACGAACCGGTCTCCGCGCTCGACGTGTCGATCGCCCGCCAGGTCACCGACCTGATGCTGGAGTTGCAGGAGAAGGAGGGTATCTCGTTCCTTTTCATCTCGCATGACATCGCCGTGATCGAGCGCGTCAGCCACCGAATTGCGGTCATGCATGCCGGCGAGATCGTCGAAACCGGTCCGGCGCAGTCCGTGCTGCGCGATCCGCGCCATTCCTACACGCGCCGGCTGCTCGCCTCGGTGCCCCGGCCGGAGCCCGGTCGCCGCAGGGAGTCCGGCGCGCCGCTGCCTGCCGCCGCCGCGTCCCCGGAGTCCAGATTGCAGGAGGCCGCGCCCGGCCACTTCGTACGCGAATACGCCTGAGGCGGCATACGCATCACTGGGTGGCGTAACGGCGGTTGTGCTTGAGCGAGGACTGCAACGACAGGCCGATCAGCACGACGCCGATCAAACCCGTGATCGCCTCGGGAATATGCATGAACGACTGCGCGTACATGACGAGCGCAAGCACGAGGATCGAGTAGAACGCCCCGTGTTCGAGGTAGCGCAGCTTCGAAAGCGTGCCGAGTTCGACCAGCATGATCGTCACCGAGCGCACATACATCGCGCCGATTCCAAGCCCGATGGCGATCAGGAACAGGTTCCGGGTCAGAGCGAAGGCGCCGATAACGCCGTCGAAACTGAACGAGGCGTCGAGCATTTCCAGATAGAGGAACGCGCCGAGCCCGCCCTGGCGTGCGAGCCGAGCCGCGTCCCGCGATGTATCTAGCACGTGGCCCAGGATTTCGACGCACAGGAAGGTGAGCAACCCGGCCATCGCCGCGAACAGGAATTCCGCCGACTGTGCCGGCGGTAGAAACACGGCGAAGGCCATCGCGATGGCGAGCACGACGGCGATCTCGAAACCGCGGATCGAGGCGAATTGGCTCAGCCGGCTTTCCAGCGCGTGGATCCAGTGGACCTGCTTGCCCTCGTCTATGAAATAGGTGAGCGCCACCATCATCAGGAAGGTCCCGCCGAAGGCGCTGATCGATATGTGCGCGCCGCCGATGATCTCGCTGTAGCGATCCGGATCGGTCGCCGCGAGGTAGAGGGCGGAGATCGGCCCGATCCCTGCTGCGATCACGACGACCAGCAGCGGGAATACGATACGCATGCCGAAGACCGCGATCAGGATGCCCCAGGTCAGGAAGCGTTTCTGCCAGGCCGGCGTCATGTCCTTCAGCTTGTTGGCGTTGACGATCGCGTTGTCGAAGGACAGCGCGATCTCCAGCGCCGCCAGGACAGTGGCCGTGAAGAGGAAGGAAAAGACCCCGCCGATCGTCCCTTCAGTCGCCCAACCGAGCCACATCGCCAGGACGAGCCCTACGGCGGTGAAGGCAAACGCCACCTTCAGATATGCATGGGCGGGTTTCATGATGGCAGGGAAGCTCCGATCCTGGCGCGATTTGGGGGCACGCGCCGCGCCTGTCGCCAACACCTAGTGATCGGGCCCCGCACTTTCCAGCAAATGTTTGCGGACGCTACTTGGTTCCGATATCGGGCCCGCGCGGTTCGACCGGGACGTTGTCGATCAGGCGTGTATCGCCGAGCCAGGCGGCCGCCAGCAGCCGGGCCGGACGCGACAGATCGGCAAGCGGCGCCAAGCCGTCCGAGGACCGCAGTTCAAGATATTCGACCTCTTTGTAGCCGGCGGCGACGATGCGGGAACGCGCATCCGCGAGCGCCGCGTCGACCGGATCGCCTTCGACGATCCGTACGGCCGCCTTGAACAGGACATGCGCGAGCGCCGGCGCGATGGCGCGTTCCTCCGGCGTCAGCCGCACATTGCGCGACGACAGCGCCAGCCCGTCTTCCTCGCGCACGGTCGGGCATCCGGTCACGGCGATGGGGATGTCGAGATCGGCGACCAGCCGGCGGATCACCTGCAACTGCTGGAAGTCCTTCTCGCCGAAGAACGCGAAATCGGCGCCGGTCTGCAGCAGGAGCTTCGTGACGACGGTCGCGACGCCGTCGAAATGGCCCGGCCGGAACGCCCCGCACAGCCCTTCCGAGACTCCGGCGACCGACACGGTGGTCGAGAAACCCGCCGGATACATCTCGTCGCCGTCCGGACAATACAGGAGATGCGCGCCGACCTGCGAAAGCTTGGCGGCGTCCTCGTTCTCGGTGCGCGGATAGGCGGCGAGATCGGCCACGCTGTTGAACTGTTTCGGATTGACGAACAGCGTCACGATCACCCGGTCGGCTTGCGTCAACGCCGCCCGCACCAGGCTCAGATGCCCCTCATGCAGCGCGCCCATTGTCGGCACCACGGCGATGCGCCTGCCCTCTATGCGCCAGCCCGCCACTATCCGACGCAATTCGGCGACGGTCCTGACGATCGGCACGCTCATGACTTGTCTCCGAACACATGCGCCTCGGCCGGAAAGCGCCGCGCGCGCACCTCTTCGGCATAGGCCGCGATCGCCTTGTCGGCTTCCGCCCCAAGCTCCGCGTAGCGCTTGACGAATTTCGGTCGAAAACCCGTGAACATTCCGAGCATGTCGTCGACGACGAGCACCTGGCCGTCGCAGGCCGGCGATGCGCCGATGCCGATGGTCGGGATGGCGACGTCTTCGGTGATCGAGCGCGCCAGCGTTTCCGGTATCTTTTCCAGCACGACCGCGAAGGCGCCCGCCTCGGCGACCGCGCGCGCATCGCGAACGATCCGGTCCGCCGCCTCGCCGCGCCCCTGCACGGCGTATCCGCCGAAGGCGTTCACCGCCTGTGGCGTCAGCCCGACATGACCCATCACCGGAATTCCGCGAGCGACGAGGAAGGCGATCGTGTCGCGCATGCTCTCGCCGCCTTCCAGCTTGACTGCCGCGCATCCGGTTTCCGTGATCAGTCGGGCGGCATTGCGAAATGCCTGCTCGGGGCTCTCCTCGTAGGAGCCGAACGGCATGTCGACGACCAGCAACGCCCTTTCCACGCCGCGCCGCGCCGCCTTGCCGTGCAGAACCATCATCTCCATCGAGACGCCGAGCGTCGAGGAAAGACCGTGCAGCACCATGCCGACGCTGTCGCCGACGAGAACGATGTCGCAGTGGCTGTCCGCGAGTTTCGCGACGGGGGTCGTATAGGCCGTCAGACACACGAGCGGCGTGCCGCCCTTGCGAGCGATGATGTCGGGAACGGTCACGGCTCCCGTCTTGCCTGTTGCGCTCATCTTCTTCTTTTCCAGCAAGCGGTTCATCGGGTGGCGTTGCTTTGGCACGAAATTGTGCGACTGCGAAGACCTGTTGGACTTCGCCGCCCGAATTCCCGTTCCGGCCGAAGGCTCGATTCGCGGGTTGCAAGTTGCGCCGAGGCGCGGCATTGCCACCTTCAACATCTGTCGGACCAGCCGGAAAGTTGACGAAATGCTCGAAAGCCGCCTCGATATCCGCGTCGAATGGGGACACTGCGATCCGGCGCAGATCGTCTACAATCCGAACTTCTTCGACTGGATGGAGCGCGGCATGGCGGCGCTCTTCGACGCGGCCGGTTTCCCCTTCGCCGACATACTGGCGAGGGATCCCGATCTGCGCGGCACTCCGCTGGTGCGCAGCGAGGCCGATTTCATCGCGCCCGCCCGTGTCGGCGACATCGTGGTCGTGTCGTCGCGCATCGTGCGCTGGGGTCGCTCCTCCTTCGATATCGCGCATGATTTCTTCCTCGGCGACGACAAGATCGTGATCGCGATGCAGACCCGCGTCTGGTCGGGCGTCGACGAGGCCGGCCGCCTGCGCGCCATTCCGATCCCGGACAATGTCCGCGCTGCGCTGGAGGTGGAGAACGTCGTCACCTTCCGGATCGACAAGCAGGTTTCCGGCCCGGCGTCCTGACCGAGAGGTCAGTCGAGGTTCAGCCGGTGCGACGGGACGTGCCGGAACGGAAGCGCCGCGGCGTCCGCCATCGCCGGCCCCGGCGTTTCGCTCTGGATCACCGCGTCGAAGGCAGGTCCGAGCGCCGCGAGGAAATGGTTCTTCGCCTTGGCGAGCAGCAACGGCACTGCGTGCAGGTCGATCCCGTGCAGCGCGAAATAGTTGACGTCGTTCGCCGCCTGGCAAACCGAGGTGACGATCACCCTGATCGGCCCCGCCTTGAACAGCGCCGTGCGCCCGAGAACCACCGGGCGGCCCTTTTCCATCGGCCCGGCATTGACGAAATTGCCGTCGGTCAGCGCGATCACCTCCGCCTCGACCGGCACCGGCTTGCCGAAGCGGTCGCCGTGCCGGCCGCCCAGCGTCGCCGATAGCCGCCCGCCGATCCCCGCCCCCTCCGCCCGGTCCACCAGTGCCGGGTCGTGAAAGAAGGCGAACACGGTTCCCTCGGGCACGCCGGCTTCCAGCGCGGCGGCGAGAAGGCCGGGCGTATCCCCCGCGCCGCCGGACAGCGGATTGTCGGACGGTTCCAGGATCGCGACCCTGCATCCGTCGTCCCATGGCTTCGTGGCCAGCACTTCCGCAGCGCTTGCCAGGTCCGGCTTGAAACGGCCGCGCCGGGAGGACATCGCCTCGCATACATGTGCCGCCACCGCCTCGCCGGCATTCCGGTCTAGGCATGTCACCAGCACGCCCGCGTCGGCGGCCGGTGTGTCGGCATAGGCGAAACTTGCGAAGGGAAAGGCGGCGAGCACGCCCGCTCCGGCGCCCATGGCCGCATCGGCGGCGATCGCTTCGATCTCCGCCATCGGCGAGTTGGGTGCGGTCGCCATGCGGAAGCTCGGCAGCACGTGGTCGATCGTGCGGCGGACGACCGCGGTCCGCGTCCCGGCCCCGATCATCCCGGCCAGCAGGTCCAGCGCGGCCATCGCTGTCTGAGCCATGTCGACATGCGGATAGGTGCGGTAGACGGTCGCGCCGTTCAGCGCCTCCGCCAACGCCTCTGTCGGACAGGCATGCATGTCGAAGGACGCGACGATCGGCAGGCCGGGAAATCGCCGGCGCAGCGCGGTGACCAGCCGCTCCTCCGGCGCGGCCTCCACGGTGCCGAGCGAGGCTCCATGCAGCGACAGGTAGATCCCGTCGACCAGATCGAACAGCGGGTCGTGCGCGATCTCCGCGATCAGCCGGTCGATCACCGCCTGCTGGATCGGCCCGCCCGGCGTCGCCGACGCGCAGCGCGAGAACAGGAGTTCGGCGTGGTGTCGCGCGGCGGTCCACGCGAGCGCACCGCCCAGTTCGGTCGCAGAGCCGACAAAGGCCGGGGCCACATCGTCCCCGCGCA
Organism: Oricola sp.; assembly: GCA_049288075.1. Lineage (GTDB taxonomy): Bacteria > Pseudomonadota > Alphaproteobacteria > Rhizobiales > Rhizobiaceae > Oricola. The sequence continues at coordinate 3,632 of JBAQHA010000190.1, read as the reverse complement.
GCCAGCACCGTTCCGAAAACGCCGCCATCCCGACCGGCTCCGCAGCAAAGGAATTTGCCTCGTGCCAGAACTGCGCGACCCCGATTTTCATGAACAGCCCCCGCGAAAAACCAGTCCCCTCTGCAAAGGACGAACCGGTATTCCTGGCAAGCGAAATCGGGAGCCTCAGCCCTTGCCGTAGAACGCAGCCACGGCGTGACGGGCCTCGGCGAAGAACAGCCAGCGTTCCGCCAGCATTCCGGCGACATGGATCACCAGCGCGGCGACGAGCAGCGGCGCAACCGCGCCGCCGGCATAGACCGCCCACATCACCAGCAGGACAGGCAGGATCGCGCCGGCCGTCACGGCGATCCGCCGCAGCGCTCTGGCGCGCTTGCGCCCGACCTCGTAGGCCATTTCCTTGAGGAGGTAGTTGGGCGAGGTATGCGGCGGCTCGAACGGGCGAACCGTGCCGAAACGGCCGAGGCCCGTGGCGTCGCCGGCGCCCGAGCCGACCGAGGCAAGCGTCGTTTTCGCGGCGCGTTGCCACCAGGCGGCCTTGACGATCCATGCGACGACGAGCGCGACGAGCGTGTATTGGGCGATCTGCCGGGCGCCGGGCTCTCCGAACACCGCCAGCAGCGCCGACAGCACGAGAAGAGCGCCGGCCGCGCCGAAACAGAGGAAGGCCGCCGAGGTCAGCCAGGTCGACCAGTGCGGGACGGTGCGCAGCTGTGCGTAGATCATCGAGGTCGAATAGACCGTCGCGACGGACAGGACGGCGGCCGCGAAGCCGAGCCAGGTGACGCGCATGTCCATGAACAGGAATGCCAGCGACCAGAGCCCGAACACGCCGAGCGTGGCGATCGACAGCACGCCCTCGCGTGACAGCCAGGACGAGCGCCATTGCGAGAAGGAGAAGATCGCCCGCGTCGGGCTTTGCAGGTGCAGTACGGATGACAAAAGTCCGATGACGGCGAACGCGTAGGCGAGAACCACTGTCGTCCAGCGAAACGCCAGGTCGTGCGATCCGAGCCCGATGCCGAGCAGCACCATCAGGCCGAAGCCGATGCCGGAAAGCGTGGTGAATATGATGACGGAAAGAGCCGGATGCATTAGTCGATCACCGCCAATGCGCGATCGAGCCAGCCGAGCAGTCCGCCCGGTGCCGCGATCGCGGGTTGATCTTCGCCCGCCCGCCTGGCGCAGCCTTCTGCCTGCTGCAGGGCGTCTGCCTTCGGCCGCGGCGGGAGGTACTTGTTGGTCGGGCGCGTCTGCTGCGCCGGGGTCAGGTCGTAGCCGCCGCGTTCGGCGGTGAGGCGCGACACATTGCTGTCCGGATCGGCAAAATCGCCGAAATGGCGCGCGCCTGCCGGGCATGTGCGCACGCAGGACGGCACACGGTCGCGTTCCGGGATGTTGTCGTTGTAGATGCGGTCGACGCACAGCGTGCATTTCTTCATCACGCCGGCATCCATGTCCATTTCGCGCGCGCCGTACGGACAGGCCCAGGCGCACAGGCCGCAACCCATGCAACGGTCCTCGTTGACCAGCACGATGCCGTCCTCGGCGCGCTTGTAGCTCGCGCCGGTCGGGCAGACCGTGACGCAGGGCGCGTCCTCGCAATGCAGGCAGGAACGGGGGAAATGGATGATCTGCGCCGGGCCTTCCTTCGGCTTGACCTCGTAGGAGTGGACGCGGTTGAGCCATGTGCCCGAGGGATGCGCGCCATAGGCGTCCTGGTCGGACAGCGGCGCGCCATAGGCCCCGGTGTTCCACTCCTTGCAGGCGACCGCGCAGGCGTGGCAGCCGACGCAGATGTCGAGGTCGATGACGAGGCCAAGCTTCCTGGCGGTCGTTTGCGGCAACGTCGTCATTTCCAGGCCTTTCCGAACGCCACGACTTCGGGACCCGTCCCGACCGGCGATTTCTGCGAACCCGTATCGGGCCACAGCCCTTCCTCGCCGTCCTTGGCCTTTTCGATGCGCACCCTGAGGTCGTACCATGCGGCCTGGCCGGTGATTGGATCGGAATTGGTCCAGCGCAATCCGTCGCCCTTGGGCGGCAGCAATTCGTTGATCAGGTGATTGAGCAGGAAGCCGCGCTCCGTTTCCGGCGCGCCCTTGCCGAGCGCCCAGGCGCCCTTGCGCTTGCCGATCGCGTTCCAGGTCCACAACGTCTTGTCGTTGGATGCCGCCGTGATGCGCACCGGCACGCGGATGCGGCCGTGATAGGACGTCACCCAGGCCCAGTCGCCGTCTTTCAGTCCCGCCTCGTCGGCAACGGCCTGCGGCACGTAGAGCGGGTTCTCGCCATGGATCTGGCGCAGCCACGCGTTCTGCGAGCCCCAGGAATGATACATCGCCGCGGGGCGCTGCGTGACCGCATGCAGCGGATACTCCGCCACGTCGATCATCTCTCCCTCGAAAGGCGGATACCAGACCGGCAGCGGGTCGAAGGCCTTGGCGACGCGGGCGCGCAAGTTCTCCGGCGGCTGGTTGGCGCCGTGGCCTTCCGCCGCGAGCTGGAACTTGCGCATCGGCTCGACATAGAGCTGGAACAGGTAGGCCGACGGCTTGTCGTAGAAGCCCATCGACACCGCCCAGTTCTGGTAGTCGGCGTTCCACGGCTTGAAGAAGGTAGCCTCGTGCGGGATATCAACCGAGAAGAAGCCCCCATTTTCGATGTAGCGGTTTAGCTGTTCGGGATTGGGCGCGCCGCGTCCGCTCTCCTCGCCATTGCCGCGCCATCCGGCAAGCGGACCGATCCCCGGCCGCCGTTCGTGGTTGACGATGTAGTCGGCATAGTCCTTGTAGCGCGCCGACCCGTCCTCGTTGAGGAAGCCCGGCAGGCCGAGCCGCGCGCCAAGATCGATCAGTACCGTCTGGAAACCGCGCACGTCGCGGTCCGGTTCCACCACCGGCCAGCGGATCGCGTCCGCCGCGCATTCCGGTTCGGAGACAGGCCGGTCGAGCAGCGAAATGCAGTCATGGCGTTCCAGGTAGGTCGTGTCCGGCAGGATCAGGTCGGCATAGGCGACCATCTCGGAGGAATAGGCGTCCGAATAGATGATCTTCGGAATGACGTATTCGCCGCTCTCGTCCTTGCGCGTCAGCATCTCCATGACGCCCGCCGTGTTCATCGACGAGTTCCAGGCCATGTTGGCCATGTAGAGGAACAATACGTCGATGCCGTAGGGATCGCGCGCCGCGGCATTGGCGATCACCATGTGCATCAAACCGTGCACGGACAGCGGCGCTTCCCAGGTGAACGCCTTGTCGATGCGCCGCGCCGTGCCGTCTGCCTCGATCTGCAGGTCTTCCGGCCCCATCGGGTAGCCGAGATGCGGACCGGCAAGCGGCGTATCGGGACGGGATTCCGTGTGCGGCTTCGGATGGTTTTCCGCCGGCTTCGGATAGGGCGGCTTGAAACGGAAACCGCCGGGCGTTTCCACCGAGCCGAGCAGGATCTGCAGGACATGGATCGCGCGGCAGGTCTGGAAGCCGTTCGAATGCGCCGAGATCCCGCGCATCGCGTGGAACGACACCGGCCGTCCGATCATCTTGTCGTGCTTGCGGCCGCGCCAGTCGGTCCATGGCTGGTCGATGACGATCTCTTCCTCGAAGGCGGTCTTCGCCAGTTCGGCGGCCAGC
>JBAQHA010000189.1:0-10212 GCA_049288075.1 Oricola sp. | reverse complement strand
GGTGAAGGTCGTCTACGACCCGAAGATTGTCACCCTCGAGGCCCTGTTGAAGGTCTTCTTCGAGGCGCACGACCCGACCCAGGGCATGCGCCAGGGCAATGATATCGGCACGACTTACCGTTCGGTGATCTACGCGACGACGCCCGAACAGCTCTCCGCCGTCAAGGCGAGCCGCGACGCCTATCAGGCCGCCTTGCGCGCCTCGGGTTCGGGCGCGCTGATCACCACCGAAATCGCGGAAGCGCCGGTGTTCTACTACGCCGAGGAATATCACCAGCAGTATCTCGCCAAGAACCCCGGCGGCTATTGCGGCCTGAGAGGCACCGGCGTCTCCTGTCCGGGCGCGTGACCGACCGCCGGTATTGTAGCGGGCAAGCAAATGCTGAATATGGAACCGTCGGCGCCCGCGCCGGCGGTTTTCTCGTCGGAGCAGCCATGACCACTTCCCAGACGATCCGCGTCGCTTCGGTTCAGTTCGCGGCGAAACACACGGCACAGCCCGAGGATTTCTTCGCCCGCGTCGCCCATTTCGTCCGCGTCGCTTCCGAATATGGCGCGCAGTTCGTCTGCTTTCCCGAACATTTCACCCTGCAGCTTCTCTCCGGCGAGCCGCGCATGCTGCCTCCCGAAGAGGCGATCGGACGGCTGACCGAATACACGCCGATGCTGCGCGAACAGTTGCGCCTGCTGGCGAGGAGGCACCGGATCAACATCATCGGCGGGTCGCATGCGACGCGGCTGGAAAACGGCGAGACGCACAACATCGCCTATGTGGCGCTTTCAGACGGCACATTGCACGCCCGCCACAAGCTGCATCCGACGCCCGACGAGAAGTCCTTCTGGGATATTCGCGGCGGCTACAGCGCCGAACCCGTCGAGACAGAGTTCGGGCCGATTGGCGTGATGATCTGCTACGACAGCGAGTTTCCGGAATTGGCCCGCTACCTGACCGATGGCGGCGTCAAGCTGTTCTTCGTTCCCTATTGCACCGACACTCGCCACGGTCACCTGCGCGTGCGCTACTGCTGCCATGCCCGCACGGTGGAAAACCAGTGCTATGTCGTCACCTCCGGCCTCGTCGGCAATATCGACAATGTCGCCAACATGGACATCAACTACGCGCAATCGGCGATCATGACGCCGTCGGATCACGCCTTTGCCCGCGACGGGATAGCGACGGAAGCGACCGAAAACGCCGAGATGATGATATTCGCCGACCTTTCCTTCGACGCTGTCGAGACCGCTCGCGTGAGTGGGTCGGTGCGCAATCTGCACGACCGCCGGCCCGAACTTTACGGCGTTGACTGGAAGGGCATGCGCACCGAATAAATTTCTACATATTCCTCAAACGGGATTGTTAAGGGTTTCGGCTATTTTCCCCGGCGTAATATGGGGCAGGCAGTCACGTGAAGCGTTTCCTTCGAAACGAAAAAGGCAATTTCGCCACCACATTCGGCGTTCTGGCGGCGGTTTTCTCGGTCGCGGTGGCAATGGCGATCCAGGTGGCCGGGCTCTCGCACGCGAAATCCAACCTGCAGGACATCGTCGACGCCGCCGCGCTCGCCGCGGCGCAGGAAGCGCAGATGTCCAATTTCAGCAAGTCGGTTGCCCAGGGCGTGGCGGAGAATTTCGTACTTTCCAACATCACCGGCCGAATGCGCGATCCAGCGATCCAGACCGTCGTCAACACCACCTCGCGCTCGGCGGCGAGCCAGTTCGCCCGCATCGAGATCACCGTAGATGCTACCGTCAATGTCGATCATCCGCTGTGGTCGGCCGGCGGCAATTCGGTGAAGATGCAGGCGAGTGCCACAGCGCGCATCCGATCTGCCGGAAAGATTTGCGTTATCGCGCTGGACGAGGCCGAGGAAGGCGCGCTGACGCTGACGGCGCAGGCGCGCATGACGGCAGACGATTGCGCGGTCTACTCGAACTCGACCAATCGCTTCGGCATCGTCGCCAGCAATCTTGCCCGCCTCGATTCGCGTTTTGTCTGCACTGCGGGCGGCTATGTCGGAAAGCGCGCGCATTTTTCTACGCCGCCGCTCACCGACTGCCCGAAGACGCCCGATCCGCTGGCGGCCCGTGAGCCTCCATCTGTCGGTGCATGCGTCGCCGCAAACTCGAATGCGTCCTATTCCAAGGGGTCCGTCACGTTGAAGCCCGGAACCTATTGCGGCGGGCTGACGATCAAGGGGCAGGCGGACGTGACGCTCGCGCCGGGCGAATATGTCTTTAAGGACGGGCCCCTAATCGTGGGCGGATCCGCCACATTGCGTGGCGACTATGTCGGGCTCTATTTCGCCGGCGATAACGCGGTCGCCGAATTCGGTATCGCCACAACGATCGATCTCGGCGCTCCGAAGAGCGGCCCGATGTCCGGCATGCTGATTTTCCAGGATCGCGGAAATTCCACCGGCGATCGCTTCGTCATCCGTTCATCGAATGCGCGCCGGCTGCTCGGAACGGTCTATATTCCGCGCGGCAGCTTGCTGGTGGATGCGGCCGGCAAGGTCGCCGACCAGTCCGATTACACGGCGATCGTCACGCGCGAGATGAAGCTGATGAACGGGCCGAACCTCGTTCTCAATACCAATTACAGCGACACCGACGTGCCGGTGCCGGAGGGCGTCGGCCCGGTCAGGGGCATGGTTTGGTTGTCCAAGTGACCGGACAGACGCCGTGTCGCATCGAGGCATGAAGGTCAGCGCCCCTGCATGCCGCGCGCCCGCAGCTTTTCCAGTTCCTTCGCCGCGTTCATGTGCATCGGCAGGCGCGAGGCCCATGTGACATCGCCGCGCGTGATGCCCATGTCGCGATAGATCCATTCTTCCCTGTCGAGGAGGTTCAGGAAAGCGGCGCGGTCGCGGCGGCGCTTGCGCCAGGTGGCGATCGCCGATGTCGTCCGGGCCGCGAAGCGTAGCAGAAGTCCTGTCAGCCGGCCGGTGTTGCGATTGCGCAGCGCCCGCTGCGCATTGTGAAATTCGATAGAGGTCATTGTCGTCTCCATTGCGTTGCAGCCGCCTGGGGGTTCGGGGGTATCTGGCTGCAAGCTGGACAATGCTCGCACTTCATGCTTCAATCAAACGAATAGACTTGAGCACAATGATCAATCAGATTGAAGGTTGGATTCCCGATGAACGTGCCGCAAAAAATCGAAACCGCCGTTAATCCGCTACTCCTGGAAGCGGACCTGCTGAAGACTTTCGTCGCCATCGTGGAGACCGGAAGCTTTTCGAGAGCGGCCCAGCGCGTGTTTCGCACGCCGTCCGCCGTCTCGATGCAGGTCAAGAAGATGGAGGAGCTTCTCGGCGCTTCCGTTTTCGACCGCGATTCACGCTCAGTGACGCTGACCGGCAATGGCGAGGTCCTGTTGTCCTATGCTCGCCGTATCCTTGCGCTGAACCGCGAGATGATGGCGCGTTTCATTACGCCCGACATGGCCGGCACGGTGCGCTTCGGCGCGCCGGACGATTACGGCATCAGGCTGATTCCGCACATCCTGAAGAAATTCGCCGCCACCCATCCCAATGTCACGGTCGACGTCGTCATCGACGGCTCGGCGCGTCTTTCGGAGCGCTTCCGCTCCGGCGCTCTCGATGTGGCGCTTGTCAACGCCTTGCCGGAATCGCCGTTGGTCGACGGTTGCGAGGTGGTGCTGGAGGAGCCGCTGGTCTGGGCCGGCGCGCGCGGTGGCACGGCGCACACCCGTTCGCCCCTGCCGCTGACGATGTGGGAACAGGGCTGCGCGTGGCGCACGACCGCGGTCGGAGCGCTGGAGCAGGCCGGCATCGCCTACCGCGTCGCCTATATGAGCGGCAATTACGCGGTGCAGACCGCCGCCGTCGAAGCGGATCTGGCGATCGCTCCGATTCCGGCATTGCTGGTCGAGGGAAACCTGATGCGCCTCGGCCATGCCCATGGCCTGCCGGAGTTGCGGTCCACCCAGATCCGCATGTGGACGCGCGATGTCGACGATTGTGCGATCACTGCCGTCGCCGATCACGTGCGCTCGAGCATCGAGGCGTGGAAGTCCGGCGAGCTGGATTGCGATTGCGCCGCCTGAGCGTCTCCCGGCGAAGCAGAAGCCGGTTTGCCGTCCGGAAATGCGGCAGAAGAGGGGGTCAGAACAGCTGCGCCGCCCACATGGCGAGCTGGCTGACGGCGATTGCCCAGGCGAAGCTGAACAGAGTGCCGATGATGACATATTCGGCGATCTTGCGCTGGCTGTGATTGGAAACGTCGCCGAAGCGCAGGATCGACTTGGCGGCGATCAGGAAGCCGATGCCGGCTGGATTCTGGGTGATCGTGAAGACGAACACCAGGAACCGCTCCAGCTGGCCGATCACCCGGCCGCCATTGGGAAGTCCGATCAGCGCATCGCCGATTTCGTCGGAATAGGGTTTCACGAATAGCCCGACCGCATAGGTTCCGGCCATGACCGCGACAATGAACCCGCATGCCAGCGCCATGGTGGAGAGCGTTGTCGAAAGCTGTGCGGACGTCAGCTGCGAGTAGATGACGGATTCCGACAGGTCGGCGGGCGCCAGCAGCGAGACGGCGGCGAGCACAGCGATATGCGCGCCCTGATCGCCCAGGAACCAGCGCAAGTTGAAGGTTCCGGCGCGTGATTTCGTCAGGTCGATGAGGAAATGCGTCACCGCGATCGGGATCAGGATTGCCGGCGCGAAATAGCCGAGTGCAAGCAACGCCGTCACCGTCACGATCGCGATGTGAAGCGTCAGCACGCCGAGGCGGCCCTTGTTGACGGCGATGCGTTCAGGCTGCAGCGGAAAGTCGGAGATGAGATGCGCCAGCAGGAGAATGGTGAAGGTTTCAGCGATCAAATCCGGCCCCCGTTTAGTCGATCAAGTACGGAACCGCTTTCGGTTCCTTTTCTATTCTGGAACCACTTACGGTTCCAAATTTAATGTGGAACCGCTTCCTGTCCCGCATTGCTGGCCGGCGGATCACGGACCGGCGTCCCAGAATGACAAGCTCTCGAAAGCGGTTAGCGCATCGAGTACCCGGTCGACATGCGCGCGGTTGCGCAACTTGGTGAAATTTCGCCGCTCGCTGTCCGACAGACGCGCGTCGGCGACATCCGCATCCGGTTTGCCAGGACGCTCCAGCACGCGCCGCGCCGCATCGGCCTGCTTCACCGACCAACCCGCGGCCAGCTGGTCCAGCAGCGATACGACGCAACGCGCCAGCGTATCCGTATCCGCGGGCGCGTCCGGCATGGCGAGGGAAAACCTGCCTGCGCCGATCGTGTCCAGTCCCCGGCCGGAGCGCAGAAAGGCGTCGCCGGTCGACAGGGAAATCCGCTCCTGCTTGAGCGTGTTGCCTGCGCCGATCCCGATCGAGATGCGAGTGTCCGCAATGCCGCCGCCGAGGATGGTCGCGCGCAGATAGAGGGCGAGCCGCAACGACAAATGCGGGGCCGTCATGGCAATCTGCCATGAATCGCCGCGATAGGCATCGGCCTTGCCGGCGATGCTGCCGCGATAGACGGATTCGAATTTCGTCGCGCCGGACTCGATCGCCGCGATGACGGCGCTCAATTTGGCGGGTGCGAGGCTGGACGAGCCGACGATGTCGCCTGTAAGGACGGCGAGGAGGCCGGATCGGGCCCTTGCCTCCGCCATCAATGCGCCTCGTCCCAGTTGTCCGCGGCGGAAGCGTCGACATGCAGCGGCACCGCCATGTGGATCGCCGGCAGCGCCGCGTGTTCCATGATTGTGCGCACCACGGGAATCGTTTTCTCGACCTCGCCTTCCGGCGCCTCGAAGATCAGTTCGTCGTGGACCTGCAGCAGCATCCGCGCCGACAGCTTCGCGTCGGCTAGCGCGTCATCCATACGGATCATCGCCCGGCGGATGATGTCGGCCGCCGATCCCTGGATCGGCGCGTTGATCGCCGCGCGCTCGTTGAAGGCGCGTACCGACGGGTTCGACGAGCGGATCTCGGGATAGTGCACGCGCCGCCCGAAGATCGTCTCCACGTAGCCGTGCTCGCGCGCATAGGCCTTGGTCGCGTCCATGTAGTCCTTGATGCCGGGGAAGCGCTCGAAATAGGTCTTGATGTACTGGCCGGCTTCCTCGCGCGGGATCGACAGCTGGTTGGCGAGGCCGAAGGCCGAAATACCGTAGATGATGCCGAAATTGATCGCCTTGGCGCGCCGGCGCACTTCCGACGGCATGCCTTCCACCGGAACGCCGAACATCTCCGATGCCGTCATGGCGTGGATGTCGATCCCGTCGGCGAAGGCCTGCTTCAGCTGGCCGATGTCGGCGACATGCGCCAGCACGCGCAACTCGATCTGGCTGTAGTCGGCCGAGATCAGCTTGTTGCCTTTCTCCGCGATGAAGGCAGTGCGGATGCGCCGCCCCTCCGCGGTGCGCACCGGGATGTTCTGCAGGTTCGGTTCCGACGAGGACAGCCGACCCGTCGTCGTCGCGGCCAGCGAATAGGAGGTATGCACCCGCTTCGTCCGCGGGTTGATATAGCCCGGCAGCGCGTCGGTATAGGTCGATTTCAGCTTGGTCAGCTGGCGCCAATCGACGATGCGGCGCGGCAATTCGTGGCCTTCGGCGGCGAGATCCTCCAGCTGCGACGCGCCCGTCGCCCACTGACCGGTCTTGGTTTTCGTGCCGCCCGGCAGGCCCATCTTCCCGAACAGGATATCGCCGAGCTGCTTGGGAGAACCGACATTGAAGCGTTCGCCGGCCAGTTCGTAGATCTCGTCCTCGATCGCTGCAGCCTTCTGGGCAAACTCACCCGATAGCCGGCTAAGGATCTGTCGGTCTACGGCGATCCCGCGTGCTTCCATACGCGCCAGCACCGGCGCCAGCGGCCGTTCCAGCCGTTCGTAGACATTGACCAGTCCCTTGGCGAGCACCTGCGGTTTCAATACGCGCCATAGCCGCAACGTGATGTCGGCGTCTTCGGCAGCGTAACGCGTCGCCGCGTCGAGTTCGATCATGTCGAAAGTGATGGCCTTCTTGCCAGTCCCCGCGACGTCCTTGTAGGCGATCGGCGTGTGGCCGAGCCAGCGTTCCGACAGCGAATCCATACCGTGTCCGCCGGCTCCGGCGTCGATCACATAGGACATCAGCATCGTGTCGTCGGGATTGGCGATTTCGATTCCGTGATGGCGCATCACCAGCCAGTCGTACTTGATGTTCTGGCCGACGACGAGAACGGACTCGTCCTCCAGCAGGCCCTTCAGCCGCTCCAGCGCCTGGGCGACCGGGATCTGGCCTTCCACCGGCCCGCCGCCGAGCAGGTCGTTGTTTCCGGATTTGTGGTTGAGCGGCACATAGGCCGCCTCGCCGGGCGTCGAGCACAGCGAGAAGCCGGCCAGTTCGGCCTGGTTGGCGTCGAGCGAATTGGTCTCCGTGTCGAAGGCGACGACACCCGCCTCGCGCGCCTTGGCGATCCATGCGTCGAGCGTCGCCAGGTCGCGGATGCAGACATAGGCATCCGGGTCGAATTTCGCGCCCGCCGCCGCCTGCGCCCGTGCCGCCGCATGGGCGGCGGGCGTCATGCCGCCCGTTTCGGAATCGCCCGATACGGCTGTAGTTGCGTCCTTTGCGGCGCCCTCGTCGAGGTCGGGGCCGTGCGCCTTGGTCCCGGCTTCCACCTCCACGGCCGCCGCCTCGACCTCGCCCGCCTCAGTGCCCGTGGCTTCCGCCACGCGCCGCGTCAGCGTGTTGAATTCCATCGCTTTCAGAAAGGCGATCAGCTTCGGCCCGTCCTGCGGCTCCAGCTTCAGCCCGTCGAGGTCGGTGTCGAGCGGCGTGTCGGTCTTCAGCGTCACCAGCTCCCGCGACAGCCGCGCCTGTTCGGCGAACTCGATCAGGTTTTCGCGCCGCTTCTGTTGCTTGATCTCCGAGGCTCGCGCCAGCAGCGTGTCGAGATCGCCATATTCTTCCAGCAATTGCGCCGCCGTCTTCGGGCCGATGCCGGGAACGCCCGGAATGTTGTCGGTCGAATCGCCGGTCAGCGACTGCAGGTCGATCATCTTGTCGGGCGTCACGCCCCATTTCTCGACCACTTCGGCGGTCGCGATCTGCTTGTCCTTCATCGGGTCGTACATCGACACATGGTCCGTGACGAGCTGCATCAGGTCCTTGTCCGAGGAGATGATCGTTGTGTGCGCACCGGCCTGTTCGGCCATCCGTGCATAGGTCGCGATGATGTCGTCCGCCTCGTAGCCGTCGACCTCGATGCAGGGCAGGTTGAAGGCCCGAGTCGCCTCGCGAATCAGCCCGAATTGCGGGATCAGTTCCTCCGGCGGCTCCGAGCGGTTGGCCTTGTACTCGGGATAAAGCTCTTTTCGGAAGGTTTTCGACGAATAGTCGAAGATCACCGCGAAATGCGTAGGCGTGACGCCGACATCGGTATCGCGGGCATCCTTGAGCAATTTCCAGAGCATGTTGCAGAAGCCGGCGACCGCGCCGACAGGCAGTCCGTCGGATTTGCGCGTCAGCGGCGGAAGTGCATGAAATGCCCGAAAAATATAGGCCGACCCGTCGACGAGGAAGAGGTGATCGTCTTTGTTCATGGGCCAAAGCCATAGCGCGACCGGCCGGGTGCGTCCACGCAAAATCGGGCGTCCGGCTATGTGTCCGCTCGCGCGATCGTGATGTGACTGGTCGCACAGCTTACACTTTATAAACCCTATTCGGTTGGATATGGTGCCCGAGGGGCAGCACAAGCGAACGAACCGGAGCAAGCCGTGACTTCCAGACGCATTTTGAACCTTTTCCTGGCCGCGGCGGTCGCTGTGCCCGTGGTGCCGGCGATGACGGTTCCCGGCAAGGCGCAGGTCCAGCTGCATGAGCTGTTGTTCGGTCGCAACCGCGCCGAAAGGAGGCAACCGCTGATCCAGGAAGTGCCGCCCGCGCCCAAGCCGATCGCCCGCGTCTCCAGCCCGCGCTACTATGCATACAAGGCCGATCCGCTCGTGACCGTCACGATTGCTTCGCTGCTGCCGGCAGTTGACGCAGCCGCCGGAGCGGCCTTGCAGCCGAGCCTCGATTTCGAGGCGACCCGTTTCGCCGAGGCGCTGCGCCTTGCGCCCGAGTCGGCAATGGCGATGGAAAAGGATATCGCCTCCGCGCTGAAGGCCCATTACGCCGAGCATCCTGCCCTCGTCTGGTCGCGCGGCAACAACGTGACGGCCGGAGCCAAGGCCGTCGTCAAGCTGCTCGAGGCAGCCGCCGAGCACGGGCTGACCGCGTCCGAATACGCCGTGACGCTTCCCTCCGACGGCTGGTCGATGGATGATCCCGTCGGCCGCACAAGGGAATTGCTGGCTTTCGACGTCGCTTTGTCGGCGCGCGCCATGCGCTACGCCATGGACATCAAGGACGGTGCGGTCAATCCGAACAAGCTGTCCGGTTATCACGATTTCCCGCTGCCGCGTCTGACGGCCGCGAAGGCGATCGAAGGTCTCGCCGCCGCCGATCCGGCGACCTGGCTGCAGACGCTCGAGCCGCATCAGCGGGAATACGCCGCACTGAAGAAGGAACTCGCCGCCCTCAACGCCATGCAGGTCGAGGAGATCTCGCTGCCGGATTCGATCCTGCTGAAGCCCGGCGGGTCGAACGAGTCGCTGCCGCAGATCATGAAGGCGTTGCGCAAGAAGGTGTCGCAGGAGACCCGAGACAAGCACGCCGCGACTTTCGCGGAATACCTCGACACGCCGGACTACACCGACGCCATCGTCGCTCTGGTCGAGGATTTCCAGTCCGAAAACGGCCTCAAGCCCGACGGCGTAATCGGCCGCAACACGCTCGGCAAGATGTCCGACGTCAGCCACTCGTCGAAGATCAGGCGCGTCGAACTGGCGCTCGAGCGGCTGCGTTGGCACCCCGAGGAATTCGGCTCCCGCCACGTCGTCATCAACCAGCCGGCCTTCACCGCGACCTACTACGTCAACGACGCGGTCGCGCTGTCGACGCGCGCCATCGTCGGCAAGAAGTCGAACCAGACGAGCTTCTTCTTCGACCAGATCGAAACCGTGGTCTATAACCCCTACTGGGGAGTGCCGCAGTCGATCATTGTCAACGAGATGCTGGGCAAGCTGCAGGCCGACCCGTCCTATCTGGATCGTGCCGGCTACGAGGTGACGACCGCGTCGGGCCAGCGCGTCTCGTCGGCCAATGTCGACTGGTGGAGCTATTCCGGCAAGGTGCCCTACAG
>JBAQHA010000188.1:0-2157 GCA_049288075.1 Oricola sp. | reverse complement strand
ACCAGATGGACTTCGCCGGCGGTGACGGCTACGGCTCCCAGGATGGCTGGCACAAGTCCTACGACTTCAACCTGCTGTTCGAAGCCTGGAACGACACCGAACTCGGCCCGCTCTATTCGCAGATCCGCATGGAACTCGACGGTGGCGCTAGAATCAACGGTGTCAACTACGACCCGGCAGCATACCGTCCGATGAGCGACGGCATCGTCAACGTCGACAAGGCCTACTTCACGCTGGCCGGCGTCACGATGGGCTACAAGAACTCGTTCTGGGACTACGGTTTCGGCGGCCCGGCTGACGCTCTGAACAATGGCGGCCCGATGACCGGCATGGTTGGCTACACGGCCAATGCTGGCGGCTTCTCCATCTCGCTCGCCCTCGAAGACGACGGTTCCACCGACTGGACTCCGGCAGTTCTCGGTGTGGTCGGCGGCAAGGTTGGCAATGTTGCCTTCACCTTGGGCGCTGTCTACGAAGACGATGGCACCGGCGGTCAGATCGGCGACTGGGGTCTGAAGGGTAACGCTTCGACGACCTTCGGCGCTGTCTCTGTTGGCCTCGGCTTCCAGTACTCGGGCGACACCACCGCAGCTCTCGGCAGCCGTTACATGGCAGCTTACGACTGGGTTCTCGGCGGCGACGCGTCCTTCCAGGCGACCGACAAGCTGAAGCTCGGCCTCGGCGCACAGATCGGCATCAACGAGCGTTCCGGCTCGGATGACGACTGGGTCATCGGCGGTCTGGCTTCCTACAACGTGGTGTCGGGCCTGAACACCGAACTGCGCCTGCGCTGGCTCGAAGACACCTCGACCACCGACCTGGTCGACACGTCCGGCTGGAACGCACGCGTGCGCTTCACCCGTTCGTTCTAATCACCTGACGCAAGTCAGTTGACGAAAACCCGGCAGGCAACTGCCGGGTTTTTTCTTTTCCGGAGCGATCCCCTCGCCCGGGCTTACCGCGCCGCCACAAATTCCCTGTTGGCGGCGATTATTCGTGGTGACACGACTCCTTTCGCGGGCTAGTGTCGCGACGCTCTCGGGCTTCAGGCCCGGTCTGTCAGCGGGAGAGAGCCGAAAGGCCGCCGAAGGGGAAATCGCCCGAAATCTCTCAGGCAAAAGAACCGCTGACAGGTAAAGGCACTCTGGAAAGTCGGGGCTGACGCTCCGCGCCGAAGGTGTAAGTGTTTCCGACAGGGTTCCGGAAATGCGAGTCTCTCAGGCTTCCGACAGAGGGGCGCGTCCTGCCGTATTCGACGGCGGGATAGTGCTGACTGACGGAAAGGACGCCGATGAGCGAGACCCTGAGACAATTGCCGTTGCGGGCGCTGCACGAGCGCGCGGGCGCGAAATTCGGCCCGTTTGCCGGCTGGAACATGCCGGTCTCCTACCCTCCCGGCGTCCTGAAGGAACATCTGCACACGCGCGAGCATGCCGGCCTGTTCGACATCTCGCACATGCAACTGTTCGACATGCGCGGCGCGGGCGCGGCCGCGCTGATCGCCCGGATCTGCCCGGTCGAGGCCGAAGCCCAGGAAATCGGCGCCAGCAAATATACCTTCCTGCTCAACGAGAGCGCGGGAATCATCGACGACCTGATCGTCACGCGGCTCGGGCCGGAACGCTTCATGATCGTCGCCAACGCATCGCGCGCGGCGACCGACGAGGCATGGATCAGGGATCACGCCAAGGGCACGGACGTCGTCATCGAGGCGCTGGAGCGCGTTTTCCTGGCGCTGCAGGGCCCCGACGCCGCCGCGGCGATGGCCGATGCCGGATTCGAGGTCGGCGACATGACCTTCATGAGCGGCGCCGAACCACGACCGGGCTGGTTCCTGACCCGCTCCGGCTACACCGGCGAGGACGGATTCGAGATCGCCATTCCGCTCGACCGGGCGGAAACGATCGCCGAGAAGCTGTCCATGGACGGCCGCGTCGCGTGGATCGGTCTCGCGGCGCGCGATAGCCTGCGCCTCGAGGCCGGGCTTTGCCTTCACGGGAACGATCTGGACGAACAGACCGATCCGGTCAGCGCGGGGCTGACCTGGGCGATCCCGAAGAATCTTCGCACTGGCGGACCCTTCACCGGCGCCGCGCGGCTGGCCGAGATCATCGCAAACGGGCCGGCCGAGAAGCGCGTCGGGCTGCAGGCCGAGGG
>JBAQHA010000187.1:0-4129 GCA_049288075.1 Oricola sp. | reverse complement strand
CGCTGATGCCGATCAGCAATGCATCCGCCATTCTTCAGGTTTCGCCGCTGTTCGTGACGCTCGGAGCCGGGCTTTTCCTCGGCGAAAGTGTCGGCTGGCGCCGCTGGATGGCGATTGCCGCCGGTTTCGTCGGCGTGATCATGGTCGTCCGCCCCGGCATGGAAGGTTTCAATGCGGCGTCCCTGCTGGCGATCGCCGGCGCTGTCGGATTTGCCGTGCGCGACATCGGAACGAGAGCCGCCCCGCAGTCGATTCCGACATCGATCATCGCGCTCGTCGCCAATATCCTCATGCTCTTCGCGTCGATCGCCCTTCAATTCTGGCTCGGTCCCTGGAAGGCGATGTCCGGCCATGTCGTCATGCTGGTTGCCGCGGCATCGGTCTTCGGCGTCGCCGGCATGCATTCGGTGACCATGGCCCTTCGCCTTGGCGAAGTCTCCGTCGTCGCGCCGTTCCGTTATGTCCGCGTTGTCGCTGCAATGGTGATCGGCATACTTGTCTTTGCCGAACGGCCGGACATATTCGCCACAGCCGGATCGCTTCTGATCGTCGCGAGCGGTATCTACACACTCTATCGCGAACAGAAATCCCGGCAGGGAAGACAACACGGATCATGAGCAGCGACGGCGCACCGACAACCACGTCCGGCGGACACCACTGGACGGGCCCGAAACCGGCGCTCGTGACGCTCGTTTTGATGGCTGCTGTCAGCCCGCTGTCGATCAACCTGTTCGTGCCCTCGATGCCGAGCATCGCGCGCGACCTCGACGCGCCCTATGCGACCGTCCAACTCGGCCTGTCGCTCTACCTGATCATGACGGCAGTGCTGCAACTGGGCATCGGGCCGCTGTCCGATTTCTTCGGCCGCAAGCCGGTTGTCGTGGCCGGGCTCGTGCTGTTCATGGTCGGCACCGCGATGTGCGTCTTCTCGCAATCCGCGCAGATGTTCCTCGCCGGCCGCATCATCCAGGCCGCGGCCGCGGCGGGCATGGTTCTGTCGCGCGCCATCGTGCGCGACGTCTATCCGCGCGAGAAGGCGGCCAGCGCCATGGGATACATGGTCATGGGCATGGCCGTCGCGCCGATGATCGGCCCCGCGATCGGTGGATTTATCGATCAGGTCGCCGGCTGGCGCATGTCCTTCGTCGCTCTCGGCGCCTTCGGCCTGGTTTCGCTGGTTGCCGTGCTGGTGACCTTGCCGGAGACCAACCGTTTTCGCGGCGCGCCGCTGGGCGAGCAACTCGCCAGCTATCGCCAGTTGGCGAGCCTGCCGTTGTTCTGGATCTATGCAATGTCGGCCGCCTTTACGTCTGCGACGTTCTTCGCCTTTCTCGGCGGCGGACCCGCCGTCTCGAGCGCTTATCTCGGCCTCAGCCCATTCGCCTACGGGCTCTATTTCGCGTCCACGGCGTTCGGCTACTCGATGGGCAACTTCCTGACCGGCCGTTTCTCCGAGCGGCGCGGCCTGGAGCGCATGATGGTCGAAGGCTCGTTCATCGCGCTGGCCGGGCCGGTCGTGACGATCGTCCTGTTTTCCGCCGGAATCGAGCATCCCCTCGCCTTCTTCCTGCCCATGGCCCTGGTCGGCTTCGGCAACGGACTGACGCTTCCCAACGCGACTGCCGCAGCCGTCAGCCTCAAGGCGGATGCGGCAGGCGCGGCATCCGGTCTTCTCGGCGCGACGCAGATCGGCATTGGCGCCCTCGCCTCCATCGTCGCCGGTCTGATCGCCGGCAAGGAAGGACTGCCGATCCCGCTGTGCCTGTTCCTCGCGGTTTGCGGGTTGATCGCTGTCGTTATCACGCTCGCCGCCGTGCGCATGGGCCGGCCGCGCTGACAGCGCCCCTGCGTTGCGGCCGGCAGTCGAAGCAAGCATAGTATGCCCATGGAGAAGTCCGGGACCGAGAATATCGCAGGCGTGATCCTGGCGGGAGGCCGCTCCCTTCGCATGGGCGGTCGCGACAAGGCATTGCTGCCGCTCGGCGGCAAGCCGATGATCGAGCGCGTCTCCGAGCGCCTTGGCGGACAAGTCCGCGAGATCGCGATCAACGCCAATGGCGACCCGGAACGTTTCGCCTTTCTGGGACTGCCGATCGTCGCCGATGAAATCGGCGACTATGCCGGGCCGCTGGCCGGAATCCAGTCTGCGATGAAATGGGCGGCGGCGCGAAATGCCGGATACACCCATATCGTCACTGTCGCCGCCGATACGCCCTTCTTCCCGGTCGATCTCATCGCCCGCTTCGTCGATGCCGCGCCAAGCGAAATGGCCATAGTCACCGCGCGGTCGGCGGGAGGCGATCATCCGGTCTTCGCTCTCTGGCCGCTGGCGCTCGCCGGCGACCTCGAAGCATGGCTGCGCGACGGCGGAAATCTCAAGGTCCGCGATTGGATCGCCCGCCATGACGCCGCCGCCCGCGAATTCTCCAGCGGCGAGAACGGCGTCGATCCGTTCTTCAATATCAATACGCCGGAAGACCTCTCCGAGGCCGAGGCGATCCTGCGCGGGAAAGCAGCATGAACGAACGGCGGCGCATCATCGGCATCTCCGGCTGGAAGAATTCCGGCAAGACGCGGATGACGGCGGCGCTCGTCGCCGAACTTACGGCGCGCGGACGGGTCGTCTCGACCGTCAAACACGCCCATCATGCATTCGATATCGACCATGAAGGCACCGACAGCCATGCGCATCGCCAGGCCGGCGCGCGCGAAGTCGCCATCGTGTCTGGCCGGCGTTGGGCGCTGATGCATGAACTCGGGCCGGACGAGGCGGAGCCGCCGCTCGATGAAATCCTCTCAAGGCTTGGCCCATGCGATCTCGTGATCGTCGAGGGCTTCAAGCGCGAAGCCCACCCGAAGATCGAAATGCGGCGTATTCAGGCGGCAAGCCGCGATCGCCTTGCGGGCGACGCCGCCAACATCGTCGCCATCGTCAGCGACGATCCGGCCGACACGGATGACTCTCTGCCTGTCTTCGGTCATGACGCCGTCGCCGCGATCGCGGATTTCATCGAACGCTGCACGGGCCTCAAACGTCCCTGATCGCCCTTGCGAACGGTCGGAATCGGCGTTTACATCGCGCGCAAGCGAATCCGGAACCCACCTCATGGCGCGCATGCCGCTGAATACCCGCGATCCTTTTGCCGGTTACAATCTCGTCTCCATCGTTTTGCACTGGTTCACGGCCGTCGCGGTCGTGGTTCTCTACCTGACGCATGAGCGCGAGACGGAAGCGATCCACCTCGCCATCGGCCTGATCGCGACCCCGTTCTTCCTGGCCCGCATATGGCGTCGTTTCGCGCGCGGCTATGCGCGCATCTCCGACCAGCCGGCGATCCTCAATCTTCTCTCGCGCCTGGTCACGTTCGGTTTCCTGCTCTGCCTGCTGTCTGTCATCGTCACCGGCCTGGCCATACCGCCGTTCAAGGGCGAGGCGCTAGCCGTTCCCGGCCTCTTTTCGCTGAACGTGCCCGTGCCGGCGAACCGCGCCTTGGCGCATCTCCTCGAAGAGATCCATGACCTTGCCGGGCACGCCTTCCTGCCGCTGCTGGCGCTGCACGTCATCGGCGCGCTGAAGCACTTTTTTGTTGATCGCGATGCGGTGGTGATGCGTATGGTCAGGCCTGTCCCGAACGGCAAGTAACCCCGCGAAAGCCTTGGCGTGCCGCGATTTTTGCGGTTGCATTCCGCTTGAAAACAGTGGGAGTATTACTCCCCATGTCCCGCCCGGAGGCGGGCATTCCAGCAGGCAGGACCATGCCTTGCTCAAGAAGCGTGACGTAAAGAGGACCCACACATGCGTTTCACCAAAGGATTGATGGCTGCGGCCGCGACACTGGCGCTGACGATCGGCGCCGTGCAGGCCCAGGATATGATGAAGTTGAAGATCGGAACCGAGGGCGCCTACCCGCCCTTCAACAACCTCGAGGCCGACGGCTCGCTCGTCGGGTTCGACGTCGACATCGCCAAGGCGCTGTGCGCCGAAATGAAAGCCGATTGCGAATTTGTCACCCAGGATTGGGACGGCATCATTCCGGCCCTCCTCTCGGGCAAGTTCGACGCCATCGTCGCCTCGATGTCGATCACGCCGGAACGCAAGGAGAAGGTCGACTTCACCAACAAATACTAC
>JBAQHA010000186.1:0-2421 GCA_049288075.1 Oricola sp. | reverse complement strand
ACCTACCCCCGAGCATTTTTGCGTGACAATGGGCACGACGAATCATCTATCAACATGCTGGCAAATTTTTGTTTTCTGAGCGCTGCGGAGAACAGAAGCATTGGCAGAAAACGGCCCTCTGTCTACCTGCAGGATTTAGGGGGGGCGGAGCATAAAATCGACGAGACACTGGCGTCGGCCTTCTGTAAAGCGGAGGAGTTTAACGACGACTATGACGGTTTCTTGAAGGGTCGGATCACGCGGCTTGTGGCCTTCGCCGAGAAACTAACAGCCTAATGTTGAGGTGGAGGAACACGTCGACCGCTTTAAGGCGAATCAGAATTGCGGGCGATTGACCTGAACGTGGGCGCTTTGCCGCCGAAGCTCGTTGACAAGGTGAAGGGCAGCTTTCCGGGGGTGGCCGCCCGAAACCTGCCAGTCTGCATTCCACCCCTTTTTGGATGTAGACGGCGTCGCGGCTTAGCGGCTGCTTTCGAGGTTCGGTCGCACCAGCCTGAACGACCGAAATGGGGCGCAAAGCAGACTCTCGGCTAGCCGGCCATTTCCCAACGTGATGCAATTGATCCCGGAATAGGGGCAGAATTCTCGGTGGACTTCCTCGTCAAAGGAAGCGGTAGTGCTGGCAGGTTGAGGCCACGGATGGCGGCTGACCAATGCCCGCAACGCGGGCTTCACTCAGTGCAAGGTCGGATAATCCGGCTCATCTAACTGAGTGGAGAGCACTATGAACCCCCAAGTACCCGACAGCGAATTCTCCGATAAAGTCGCTGATGTCGGCACGGCTACCGAGGCCGCTGCATATGCGACTGACAAGGCAGCCACCAAACGCAAGCCGCGCGCTACTCCCAAAACAATGCCCGTCGGCACCAGCAAGCCGGGCACGAAGAGCAAGAAGGACCAACTGGTCGCCTTGCTGTCGAAGCCGCACGGCGCGCGTATCTCGGTGATCGTCGAACGCCTCGGTTGGCAGGCGCACACGGTGCGGGCGGCGCTGTCGGGTCTGCGCAAGCAGGGCATCGAGATCGCGACCTCAAAGTCAGCGAAGACCGGCGAGACGGTCTACGTTATTGTTGCCAAACCGAATGGTGAGAGCAGGCAGACCGAAGGGGCCGCATCGTGAACTCGGTGTTGCCCCCGGTGACCGGACCGGGCGTAGCCGCCTTCGAGACGTTGGACCGTGACGCGTGCATCGAAGGATGGCGAAACCTGTTCGGTCACGAGCCTCCCAAATACGTCTCTGTTCAGTTCATGAGCCGGACGCTGGCCTATGAGGCGCAGGTAAAGGTGCATGGTGGTCATTCAGTGGCCGTTCGAAAGGTCCTCAAGGGGGCTTTGAAGGAGGATGAACAGGCGGCCAAGAAGACCCGGTCAGTGACGGCGCCGTCTCCGGCGGTCCTACGCACCGGCACCCATCTCGTGCGCGAATGGAACGGCCGGACCTATCAGGTCGAGGTGCTGGAGGATGGCTTCCAACTGGATGGCAAGCGGTATCGGTCGCTGAGCGCCATCGCCCGCAAGATCACCGGCGCGCATTGGTCGGGACCGCGCTTCTTCGGATTGGGGTGAGCGATGAAGAAGATCCGCTGCGCCATCTACACGCGGAAGTCGTCGGAGGAGGGATTGGACCAGGAGTTCAACTCGCTGCATGCCCAGCGCGAAGCCTGTGCCGCCTATATCGCAAGCCAGAAACATGAAGGCTGGGTTCCCTTGCCGCAGCATTATGATGATGGCGGCATCTCCGGCGGCACGCTGGAGAGGGCAGGACTGCAAAGGCTCCTGCAAGATGTCGATGAGGGACTGGTCGACCAGATCGTCGTCTACAAGATCGACCGGCTGACACGGTCGTTGGCCGACTTCGCCAAGCTGGTCGATCGACTGGATGCGGCCGATGCCTCCTTCGTGTCGGTGACGCAATCGTTCAACACGGCAACCAGCATGGGACGGCTGACCCTCAATGTGCTGCTGTCCTTCGCCCAGTTCGAACGCGAGGTCACCGCCGAGCGTATCCGCGACAAGATTGCGGCCTCCAAGAAGAAGGGTCTCTGGATGGGCGGCAATGTGCCGCTCGGATACGAGCCCGATGGCCGGACGTTGAAGATCGTGGACGAGGAGGCAGAAACCGTCAGGACGCTGTTCGGTCTCTATCTGCAACACGGCTCGATCAAGGCGGTGAAGCAGCATGCGGACCGGTTGGGCCTGCGCACCAAGGCGCGCTTCAGGAAGGCGCCGGGAAACCAGGCCAACACAGGTGCCCAAACCAACAAGGGACCCCAAACCAACGTGAGACAGCCGCATAAGACGGGGCTGGGCGAAGACGACGCGACGGCTTCGGTCGCAACTGACGGAGTCGATATCGTTGCGGCCAATCCAACCAGCGGCGACGCTCCCTTCGAACGAGCGCATATCCACTATCTCCTGACC
>JBAQHA010000184.1:0-1925 GCA_049288075.1 Oricola sp. | reverse complement strand
AGGCTGTCCTGACCGAGGCCGAGCGTGACATGGGCGTGGTGGTGGTGGACATCGGCGGCGGCACCACTGACTTGGCTATGTTCATGAAGGGCAGCCTGTGGCACACCGTGGTGATCGACGTAGGCGGCCAGCACCTGACCCATGACCTGGCCGTGGGCTTGGGCGCTCCTTTCGAGGCGGCCGAGCAGCTCAAGCTGCGCTTCGGCAGCGCCCTGGCCAGCCGCGTGCCGCCCGACCAGGAGGTGTCCATCGACGTGTTCGGCGAGAACGGGCCGCACACCGTGCCGCGCCAGCTGGTGGCGGAGATCTTGGAGGCCCGGGCCGAGGAGATGGTAGACCTGATGCTGCGCGAGATCAAGCGCTCTGGCTACGATGGCCTGGTGCCGGCCGGCCTGGTGCTGACCGGCGGCACGGCCCAACTGCCCGGCCTGCGCGAGCTGGCTCGGCAGTTGACCCAACTGCCAGTGCGGGTAGGCATTCCCAGCAACCTGGCCAACATGCCCCCGGACTTGCGCACCCCAGAAAACGCCACCGGTGTCGGCCTGCTCTTGTGGGCGCTGCACAACCAGTGGGTTTCTGGAGACCTGAGTGATCGGCGTCAGCGCAGCCCGTTCATGGAGCGGGTGATGCGCTGGCTCAAGAACCTGTTGCCCGGTTGAACGGGATCCAACCGGCAACACAAAGTTCATCGACTTTGCGACGACGCCGTTAGCAAGCGGCAAGGACCCATCCCTACGGGATGGTTCCCAATCACAGTGAGGAGCGACGACATGACACGCAAACCGATTCGAGACACACAGCCCAGCTATGTGGACAACTTCGCCAAGATCCGCGTGATCGGCGTAGGCGGCGGCGGCAGCAATGCCGTCAACCGCATGATCGAAGCTGGCATTCAAGGTGTAGAGTTCATCGTGGTCAACACCGATGCTCAGGCGCTGCTGGACGCCCAATCGCCCCAGCGCATGCGCATCGGCGACAAGCTGACCCGTGGCCTGGGCGCGGGCGGCGATCCAGAGATCGGCGAGAAGGCCGCAATGGAGTCGCAGGACGAGTTGGCGGCCATGGTGGACGGCGCCGACATGGTCTTCGTGACGGCCGGCATCGGCGGCGGTACCGGGACCGGCGCAGCGCCGGTCGTGGCCAAGATGGCGCGCGAGGCCGGCGCGCTGACCATCGGCGTGGTAACCAGACCCTTCACCTTCGAGGGCGCCAAGCGCCGCCGCGTGGGCGACGAGGGCCTGCGCCGGCTCAAGGAGCAGGTGGACACGTTGATCGTGATCCCCAACGACCGCCTCTTGCAGATCGTGGACAAGAAGTCCACCATTCGGGATGCGTTCTCGATTGCCGACGACGTGCTGCGGCAGGGCATCCAGGGCATCAGCGAGTTGATCACGATCCCCGGGCTGATCAACCTGGACTTTGCCGATGTGCGGGCGGTGATGGAGAACGGCGGCTCGGCGCTGATGGCCATCGGCTCAGCCACGGGCGACAACCGCGCCCAGCAGGCCGCTGAGCAGGCTATTGCCAGCAAGCTGCTGGACGTGAGCATCGACGGCGCCCAGAGCATCCTGTTCAACGTTACCGGCGGCCTGGACATGACGCTGCACGAGGTCAACGAGTCGGCGGAGATCATCCGCGCGACCGCGCACCCCGAGTGCAACATCATCTTCGGCGCGGTGATCGATCCCAACATGAACGGCGAGTTGCGCGTGACCGTGATCGCCACCGGGTTCGAGGTGGCGGCCGAGGCGCGCAAGCCGGTGTCGGGCGCCCGTCCCTTCCCAGCGGCCGTATCCCAGGAGCGCAGCGACAAGACCGTGCCCTTCCCGGTGCGCACCTACAACCCGGACGACCTGGAGATCCCGGCCTTCCTGCGCAAGCGCCAGCAAGCCTGAGCGCTGTCCAAGCGCGCCGCTCCCGCTTGT
>JBAQHA010000183.1:0-6547 GCA_049288075.1 Oricola sp. | reverse complement strand
GATTTCGGGACACCAGCCTTTCCACATGTGTTTTCGCTCAGGGGGGCTTTTCCGCGACTCCGGGATCAATAGACTGAAATTATTGAGTGATTCGTACCCGCGAATGAAAGTTTAGCGCAGCCGTCTTTATCCGTTGCAGCACTCGTTCGCCTTCATCGTAGCCGTGTCCGTGTGTTTGAACCCGGTTTTGAAAGCGCTGCCCCCCGGGGCTGAAAAACGAAATAGGAACGGCAATGAGCCTGATTGAGCTGGACTACTACCGTGCCGCGCATCCCGTGGATGTGATCGAGCAGGTCGCTCACCTCAACGACTGGAATTTCGAACGGACAGGCGACGACGAAATCGCGGTGGCCGTCGAGGGGCACTGGACCAACTACCATATCTCCTACGCATGGATGGAGGACTTCGAGTCGCTTCACTTCGCCTGCGGCTTCGACGTCAAGGTTCACGACAGCCGCTATGCGGAACTGATGCGGCTTCTGTCGCTGATCAACGAGCAATTGCTGATGGGGCATTTCGACCTGTGGGAACAGGAAGGCGCGGTGATGTTCCGGCATTCGCTGCTGCTGGCCGGCGGCGCCGAGCCGACCGAGGCGCAGGTGGAGGTGATGTTGTCGAGCGCGATCGAAACCTGCGAAGCCTATTACCAGGCATTCCAGTTCGTGCTGTGGTCGGGCGTGACCGCCAAGGAAGCGCTCGAAAGCACGATGTTCGAAACGATGGGCGAAGCCTAGGGTTCTTTCCGATGGCGCAGGATCCGGAGGCGCTCGCGCCCGAGATCAGCTTCGACGACTATATGCGTGTCGATATCCGCACCGGCACGATCGTCGAAGCCGCGCCTTTTCCCGAAGCGCGCAAGCCGGCGATCAGAATGGTGATCGACTTCGGACCGGAGATCGGATGCAAGAAATCGTCGGCCCAGATCACCGTGCATTACCGGCCGGAAGAGCTTGTCGGCCGGCAGGTGATGGCGGTGGTCAACTTTCCGCCGCGCCAGATCGGGCCGATGCGTTCGGAAGTACTGACACTGGGTTTCGCCGACGAGGACGGCGCGATCGTGCTTGCCGCCGTCGACAAGGCGGTGCCGAACGGCCGGCGGCTTCTCTGATCATATCTATACGGGCAAATGCAGTTCGGCGCGCAGCCCGCCCATCGGGCTGTCTTCGAGCATGATGTCGCCGCCGTGGCTGCGCGCGATGTCGCGCGCGATCGACAGGCCAAGCCCGGTGCCGCTTTCGTCGAGATTGCGCGCCTCGTCCAGCCGGTAGAAGGGACGGAAGACGTCCTCGCGCCGGTCCGCCGGAACGCCCGGCCCGTCATCGTCGACGGTCAACGTCAGCCAGCCCTTGGAGTTGCGGGCGACGATCTCGACATGGCTCGCATAGCGGAAGGCGTTGGACGTCAGGTTGTCCACGAGACGACGGAAGGCGCCGGGGCGCACGATGATGTCGGAACGGCCGATCAGGCTGGTCTTGACCTTCTTTCCGGACAGGCGGCCCTCGGCGCGGATCTGCTCCAGCATCTGTTCGAGATCGAGTTCGCCGGTCTCCTCCTTGATGTCGCCGCGCGCGAAGGCGAGGTAGCCCTCGAGCATCGACTGCATGTCGGCGACATCCTTTTCCAGCGCATCGGTGACCTCATTGGATTTCGTCAGGGCAAGCTGCAGCTTGAACCGGGTCAGGATGGTGCGCAGGTCGTGGCTGACGCCGCTCAGCATGGTCGTGCGTTGCTCGATCTGCTTTTCGATACGTTCGCGCATCTGGATGAAGGCGAGGCCGGCGCGGCGGACCTCGATGGCGCCGCGCGGGCGGAAATCGGCCGGCAAGGGCCGACCCTTGCCGAAGCTCTCGGCGGCCTCGGCGAGCTTCTGGATCGGGCGGATCTGGTTGCGCAGGAACAGGATGGCGATGAAGAGCAGCACCAGCGACGTGCCGACCATCCACAAAAGGAAGATGTGGGTGTTAGACGCATAGGCCTGGCTGCGCCGCGCCAGCACGCGCAGGACCTTGCCGTCGAGCTGGATGCGGATCTCGACCAGGCTGGAATTGCCGACCGTGTCGATCCAGAACGGCCGGCCAATCTGCCTGGTGATTTCCTCTGACAGGATGCGGTCGAGGATCGAGAAGAACGGCTTCGGGGCCGGGGCCGGCAGCGGGTCGGGCGGCAGGATGGCGACGTTGAGCGCGAGGCGGTCGCGGGCGATACGGACGACCTGCTCGTATTCCGGATTGTGCGGATAGGTATCGATCATGTCGATAACGGCGGCGATGTCGCGCGTCACCGCCGTCGACAGGCGCTGAGTGACGGTCTGCCAGTGGCGCTCCATGAAGACGAATGCGACGACCGACTGGAGCAGGACCATCGGCGCGATGATGATAATCAGCGAGCGGGCATAAAGGCCGCGCGGCATCGACTGGCCGAAGCGGCCGAGAAAGCGCCGCCAGGCGATGCTTCCGGCACGCATGAGCGAGCGCGACCGGCGCAGCAATGTGCGCTTGCGCGGTCGTTTCACCCGGTTTTCGCCGAGGCCTGCCGTTGCCATGCCACCCGTCTGTCGCCCGATTTCGGGCGTCGCCTTGCGCCCGTCCGTCACTCTATCGAAAGACGGTAGCCTATTCCCCGCACCGTTTGAAGATAACGCGGATTGGCCGGGTCGGATTCAATCTTGCGGCGCAAGCGGTTGATCTGGACGTCGATGGTGCGTTCGCCGATGCCCGCGCTTTCGGCAAACATTTCATGGCGGGGGATCGTGTCGCCGGCGTTCTCGGCGAAGCGGACCATGATCTCCTGCTCGCGATCGGTCAGGTGTATCGGCTCTCCGTTGCGCTTCAGTTCGCGGCGCGGGATCACGAAGGTGAAGGGGCCGAAGACGATCTGCTCGATCTTCGGCTGCGAGGCGCCGGCGCCGCGCTTGACGATGTTGGCGACGCGCAGCAGCAATTCGCGCGGGTCGAAGGGCTTGGGAAGGTAGTCGTCGGCGCCGGCCTCGAGGCCCTCGATGCGGTGGTCCGTCTCGGAGCGCGCCGTCAGCATGAGGATCGGCACCTGGCGATCGTTCTCGCGCAGGCTGCGCGCCAGCGACACCCCGTTCTCGCCCGGCATCATGACGTCGAGGACCAGCAGGTCGAAATCCAGCCCGTCGATCTTGCGGCGGGCCTCCTCGGCCGTCGCCGCGCTGGTGACGCGAAATCCGTTCTTGCACAGGTATTCCGTCAGCAGCGTGCGAATGCGTGTGTCGTCGTCGACGATCAGGATGTGGGGCGCGTCGTCCGCAATCGCGGCATCGTTTGTCTCGGTCATCGATCCTCGCTCGGTCCCGGCCCGGTTGCACCGATGCCCCCGGCGGCGTTCAGCATCGAAATCTGCTGTTTCGCATCGTCGGTCAGCATGGCGAACAGAAACCGTGCAACATCCTCCTCCGCACAGCCCGATTGCTGCAATGCCGACACTATGCGGCGAGACTGTGGCTCGCGCAGGCGGTCGATAAGGGCCTGTCCGGTCGCGGTCAGATAGAGTTCGCGCTGGCGGCGATCGTCCGGGCCGGGGCGCTGTTCGACGTAGCCGCTGTCGATCAGTTGCTTGAGGACACGGGCGAGGCTTTGCTTGGTGATCTTCAGGAGGTCGAGGATCTCGGCGACGGTAAGTCCCGGCTTGCGGTCAACGAAATGTAGGACGCGGTGGTGGGCGCGCCCGAATCCGATATCGGCGAGGATTGAATCGGGATCGGCGATGAAATCGCGATAGGCGAAAAACAACAGTTCGATCAGCCCGGATGCGGGAAGGGAGGCGGGTTTATTCATCATGGTCACGGCGTGTCTGCTTCTTCGTCCCGCAAGCTACCGGGAATTTTATGTCAGCCTTGTTGACATATTTTTGCACGGCGAGTAATTTCCCGCAAGGGTATGGCCTGTCGCGCGCAGCATTCGCAAAGATCCGCAATCCGGAAATTCGTGGTTGTTGCGCCGTATTGGCTGCATAATGTCCCTCACATAATGCAACGACAAAGAAAAGATCACGGCGGCAGAACGGAGTTTCCCATGGCTGGAGTCCCATTTGATCAGCTAGACGGCCATATCTGGATGAACGGCGAATTCGTGCCGTGGAAGGATGCGAAGATTCACGTCCTCACCCATGGCCTTCATTACGCAAGCGCCGTGTTCGAGGGCGAGCGCGCCTATGGCGGCGAAATCTTCAAGCTGACGGAGCATACCGAGCGGCTGCATGTGTCGGCGGATATCCTCGGTTTCAAGATTCCCTATTCGGTCAAGGAAATCGACGATGCCTGCGTCGAACTGTTGCGCATGCAGGGTTTTCGCGACGCCTATGTTCGCCCGATCGCCTGGCGCGGCTCGGAGATGATGGGCGTGTCGGCCCAGAGCAACCGCATCAATGTCGCGGTCGCCATCTGGCAGTGGCCGAGCTATTTCGACCCGGAACAGAAGCTGAAGGGCATCCGTCTCGATCTCGCGGAATACCGCCGGCCGGACCCGCGCACCGCGCCGTCGAAATCGAAGGCCGCCGGCCTCTACATGATCTGCACGATCTCGAAGCACGCGGCCGAGGCCAAGGGCTATGCCGACGCGCTGATGCTGGACTGGCGCGGCCGGGTCGCCGAGGCGACGGGCGCCAACGTGTTCTTCGTCAAGGACGGCGTCATCCACACGCCGACGCCGGACTGTTTCCTCGACGGCATCACCCGGCGCACGGTGATCGGGCTTGCCAAGAAACGCGGCTACGACGTGGTCGAGCGGGCGATCATGCCGGAGGAGATGGAAGGTTTCGAACAGTGCTTCCTGACCGGCACGGCGGCGGAAGTGACGCCGGTGTCCGAAGTCGGACCGTACAGGTTCGAGGTCGGCGAGATCGCCAGGAACCTGATGAACGACTATTCGGCGGCAGTCATGCCGGCTCATGCCGCTGCGGCAGAGTAAAGAATAGCCATTCCGGTTTCTGCCGAGGCCGGGTTCCGCCCCGGCCTTCTTCTTTTTTCGCGAGGGTTTTGACTTTCATACACAATCGGCCTTCAAATATCCGCGGCCAATGACGGCCCTCTAGGAGGAACTGCCATGGAAGCTCTCATGCCCATTATCATTCAGGTCGTGACCGGCATTATCGGCGGACAAGCGGTGGGTGCTGCGGTCAAGCAGGCGGCAATGGGCCAGTTGCCGAAGATACTGAGCGGTGCGATCGGCGGTGTTGGGGGCGGAGCGCTGCTGAGCGCCCTGATGGGAAGCCCCGACGTTGCCGGCGCCATGAGCGGCATTCTCGGTGACGCGGTTGGCGGCGCCGCGGGCGGCGCGGTGCTGACGGGCATCGTCGGGGTAATCATGAACGCGATGAAGAAAGGCTGAGAACCGGCATCGATCCTGCCGGCCGGATCCGCCGGCGCACAAGGCAGGGGCGGAACAGGACAGACAGCACGATCAGGGGCGGCTCCCTCGGGGCCGCCCTTGTCTTATCGGACTTGAAGTGCGGTCGGATAAACTGGCAGGAAGCGGATCGACGAACCGACGAAACGCAAGGGGAGCCTCATGGCCGCGACGCTCAACGCGATGATCATTCCGGTCACCGCATTCCAGCAGAACTGCACGGTGCTGTTCGACACCGAAACGAAGCATGGCGTCGTGGTCGATCCGGGCGGGGACGTGGCGCAGATCCGCGAGGCGCTGGACAAGAACGGCATCACGGTCGACGCGATCTGGCTGACGCACGGCCATATCGACCATGCGGGCGGAGCGATGGAGTTGAAAGAGGCGCTGGGCGTCGAGATCGTCGGACCGCACGAGGCCGACAAGCCTTTGCTCGACGGGCTCGAGCGGCAGGCGCTTATGTTCGGCGTATCGGACCGGGTGCGCAATGCGACGCCGGACCGATGGCTGAAGGACGGCGACACGGTGTCGTTCGCGGGACACGATTTCGAGGTGCTGCATTGCCCTGGCCATGCGCCGGGTCATGTGGTGTTTTTCAACCGGGAGGCGGGTTTCGCCCATGTCGGCGACGTGCTGTTTCGCGGCTCGATCGGCCGCACCGACCTGCCCGGCGGCGATCACGCGACGCTGATCGCCTCGATCAGGAACAAGCTGTTCCCGCTTGGCGACAATATCGGCTTCATCTGCGGGCACGGGCCCGGCGGCCAGTTCGGCGAGGAGCGGCGGACCAATCCGTTCCTGGTGTGATCAAAAAGCCCGGCGCGAAGGCCGGGCTTTTTTCGTTTCGGGAGCGGAGGCTCAGTTCGGCACGCAGAAATGGTCGCGTCCGTCGTAACCGCGATAGGTGCCCGACTGCGGATTGAACGAGCGGTAGCGCTGATCGCACCAGTCGTACCAGGCCGGCGTCCAGGGCTCGAGGGTCGACTCGTAGGTGATGACCTTCGGGCCGGAATAGGCGGGCGCCGGCGGATAGGCATTGGGCGCGACGTAATACTGGCGCGGCGGCGGCGGAGCCGGCTGCGTCAGCGCGCCGGCGAGGATGGCGGCGCCGGCGATGCCGAGGATGGCGCCGGCGACAACAGCGCCGCCGTCGTCATGGCGGCCGACCGGGCGCGGAT
>JBAQHA010000182.1:0-2551 GCA_049288075.1 Oricola sp. | reverse complement strand
GGCGAAGACTACCGCGCTTATCGCCGGCGGGTTCGAGCGTTTCTGCCGCTACGCAAGGCCCAATAAACGTAACCGATCGAGGGAGCGATTCTATCGCAAATTCCTCGGACCGCGATGGCGCTGATGGTGGACGGACCCTCAGAACATCCCGGCCCGAGGACTCAGGATCGCTTTCGCAGATCTACCGGGCCGCGGTGCGAACGCCCGCGGCCCGAAATTAACCGCCGGCGAAGATCGCCATATGACTATCGATTGGACCAGGGCCGGGTATTATCGCAGACGTCTTTGGGAATGGCCGCGCCGCGCTCGTCAAAAACGGAGACGGTTCGTCAAACGGGTTCTCGGATCATGATGCGGTGGGGAACATTCGACGTCTCTACTGCGATCCATCCTGCGCGGGACGCGGCGCGGCCGATCACCTCATACGCGCCATCGAGACTAACGCCCTGCACCATGGAATCGGAAACTCTCGTCCGGTCCCGCTCTGGCCATTGCTTTCCGCCGCAACGAGCGTCGGCTCCCGCCCGTCCCGGACATCCGTCGCACTGCGGCACGCAACCGTTTCGGGCCCGTCGCAGTTGCCAGTTTGCCAGTCCGTGGGTTCCGAGAACCGCTTTTCGATAATGAAGTCACCGCCTTTTCGAAGACTTCAGAAACAGGAAAATATTCCTTGACATCGTGACGCCGCTCGTCTAGCTTTCTGGCATAATCGCAGAAACTCTCTTGCCGGCCGGATGCTTCGCATCGCGGCCTTTTTTGTTGTCCGCCCGCCGATGGAGGCAGAACCCGATGACGAAGGAAACGATACCGCAGCCTTTCTCGCGCGCGCGGCTGCAGGATACCGACGCGATGGCGCGCGATTTCCACGCCTTTGGCAAGGAGGGCATCCCCAACTGGGTCATCGCGCTCAGGCTCGGCGTGCATGTCAACACCGTCGGCACCTTCCTGCGCCGCGCGCCGAAATCGAGAGCCGCGCTGGACAGCGGCAGGGCCGAGGCCGGGGCGGATCCGGCCATGCTGGAGGCGGGGCTCTGGCGGCCGGCGCGCAAGCCCGCCGCGCCGAAGATCGGCGAGGAATGCCCGACCTGCGGCCAGGAATACCGGGGCGAGGGCGCCATCGTATTGACGGCCGCCAGACTCGCCGAGGCGCGCAAGCGGTTTGAAGACCTCATCGACCGGCACATCGCCGCGCGCAGAGCCGCCGGCAACGAGACAAAAGCCGGATGATCCGCCGCGCCTTGCGGGCCGGTTCTCCCTCCCGGATCTCGGTTTGCCGCGCTATCGCTCGCTCCAATTGAACATTTCGATGCAATGCGTGGGCGCGTCGCAAACCGGGCAAATCCGACAAAACAGCGACGATCCACGCAAAATCATGTCGGCCGATTGACGCCGCCTGTTTTTCAAGTGATATGTTTGACTGAACACAACGGTCAGGCGAACAGGCGCCGGCCGGGGAAATCGCTCACGGGAACAGGAGAGGCAACATGCTCATGAAATCCGGCGCGCGCGGCGCTCTTGGCGGCATCGCCCTTGTCGTCGCGGCTCTGCTCGCCGACACGGCGCTGGCCGGCGAGGCCAAGGTCGCGGTCGCGGCGAATTTCACCGACGCGGCAAACGAGATCGCCGCCGCCTTCAAGGCG
The DNA here is from genome assembly GCA_049288075.1 of Oricola sp. Taxonomy (GTDB): domain Bacteria; phylum Pseudomonadota; class Alphaproteobacteria; order Rhizobiales; family Rhizobiaceae; genus Oricola. The sequence goes on along the minus strand of JBAQHA010000182.1, from coordinate 911 downwards.
GAGACGGGTCACGAGGCGGTGCTGAGCTTCGGTTCCACCGGCCAGCTCTATACGCAGATCACCCAGGACGCGCCCTTCGAGGTGTTGCTGTCGGCCGACGACATCCGTCCGGCGAAGGCCGTCGAGGACGGTCTCGGCGTCGCGGGTTCCACTTTCACCTACGCGATCGGCAGGATCGTGCTGTGGAGCGCCGACGCCGGCCTGGTGAAGGGCGAGGAGACGCTGAAGGCGGGCGGTTTCGACAAGATCGCCCTCGCCAATCCGGAAACCGCGCCCTATGGCGCGGCGGCCGTCGAGGCGATGAAGGCGCTCGGCGTCCACGACGCGCTCGCGGCGAAGATCGTGCAGGGCAACAACATCGCCCAGACCTTCCAGTTCGTCGAAACCGGCAATGCCGAGCTCGGCTTCGTCGCGGCCTCGCAGATCGCCGGCACGGATGCCGGCTCGCGCTGGGAAGTGCCCGCAGACCTCTACACGCCGATCCGCCAGGACGCGGTGCTGCTGAAGAAGGGCGAGGGCAACGAGGCGGCGACGGCCTTCCTCGACTTCCTGAAAAGCCCGGCCGCGGCCGCCGTGATCGGGAAGTACGGTTACGGCGTCGAATCTGCTAACTGAGTTCCGTGCAGGCGCTTTCACCCGAGATATGGACCGCGGTCCGGCTGACCATCGAACTGGCGACGTTGACGACGGCGATCCTGCTCGTCGTCGGCACGCCGGTCGCCTGGTGGCTGGCGCGCTCGCGCGCCTGGTGGAAGGAAGCCGTCGCGACGGTGGTCGCGCTGCCGCTGGTGCTGCCGCCGACGGTTCTCGGCTTCTACCTGCTCGTCGCGCTCGGGCCGGACGGCCCCGGCGGCGCGCTTGCCGCGCTGTGGGGCGCGCGCACGATCGCCTTCACCTTCGAGGGGCTGGTG
>JBAQHA010000181.1:0-4275 GCA_049288075.1 Oricola sp. | reverse complement strand
TCGATATCCTGCGCATAGAGCTTGCGGTCGAAACCGATGGAAGCGTTGATCTCCTCCATGATTGCCGCAGGGCCGGAAGCGAACCGGCCACCCCACATCTGATTGGAGCCCTTTGTCTTGGTATCGTCGGACATGAATGAACAAACCCCGGAAGCGAAGCCGGAAAAGCCCGCCTCGCGCCGCCTTTCCGTCGGAAAAATCGCGGCCATCGCAGTCGGCCTCGGCGCCGTGGCCGGCGCCGCCGGGGTATACGCCACAGGCATGCTTTCTGGCAATGCCGCGTCGATTTCCGCCGGGTCGTCCGGCGAGTGCGCGGCGGCGATCGATCTCGGCCGCAGCCTGAAACCGCTCCTGACGGGCGAAGTCGCCGGGCTGGCGAACCGCACCGAGGAAAACGACCTCTCCTCGCTCGCCTTCAACGATGGCGACGGCAAGCCGGTGACGCTGGCCGCATCCGGCGGCAAGACCCGTCTTGTCAACCTGTGGGCGACCTGGTGCGCGCCGTGCCGCGCCGAGATGCCGGCGCTCGACGCGTTGCAGGCGGCGAAGGGCGGCGACGACTTCGAGGTGATCGCGATCTCGGTCGACGGCGGCTCGGACGAAAAGCCGCGAAAATTTCTCGACGAAATCGGCGTGAAGCACTTGTCCTTCTATCACGATCCGACAATCGGCGCCTTCAACACGATGAAAAAGGACGGCCTCGCCTTCGGCCTGCCGGTGACCGTGCTGGTCGATTCGAAGAATTGCGTCGTCGCCAACATGAACGGCCCGGCCGAGTGGGGAAGCGCCGACGCCTTCCGTCTGATCGACGCCGCCAAGGCCGGTTCGGGCCCGAAGAGTTAACGGCTCGGCGGTTGTGCCGCCGTCCTTCACGCAATGAATCGCTAAAGTTGTGCTTGAACCGGCTTCTCAGACCCAAGATATGGTGAGAACAAAACAGGAAACGGGTCGAAACAGCGATTCGTCGCCGATTCGTTCCGCCTCGGTTCTGTTCGTTAACGAAATCCTGCCGAACCGCTAACAGACATGGTTAATGGAGGATGAAGAAAATAGATAAAATTCAAACCGTTAATGCGGGATACCGAATCGCGGCCGTGCGCAGATCGCGCCGTTAACGGAATCATCCCGTCAAGCGGAAAGGCGTCATTTCTTGATTCATCCACTGGTAGCAGCAGGCCGTCCGGCCGCTAGATATGGTATGGAACAAAGCTGCAACCTATGAGAGTCAGCGATTCGTCGCCGATTCGTTCCAGACTCGATCTGGTTGTTAAGATTCACAACCGGAAGGTGGTGCAGGCAGGGCGGATTCGCGTAATTCTCGCCCTGTAATTGCCGAATCGGCGTGTTAAAGCCATGCTGATCGCCTGCCGGTCCCAGCCGCTCCGGAATCCCCCGGACTCGAAGTGCGTAACAGAGTCAATGCCCTCCGACATATTCACCGGACACACGGTCAAGGCCGTTCTCGGACCGACCAATACCGGCAAGACCCACTATGCCATCGAACGCATGGTCGCCCATTCGTCGGGCGTCATCGGCCTGCCGCTGCGGCTGCTCGCGCGCGAGGTCTATGGCCGCGTCGCCGAGAAGGTCGGCGTCGCCAATGTTGCGCTGATCACCGGCGAGGAGAAGATCGTGCCGCCCAAGGCGCGCTTCCAGGTCTGCACCGTCGAGGCCATGCCGCCCCAGACCGACGCCGCCTTCGTCGCCATCGACGAAGTGCAACTGGCGAACGACCTCGAACGCGGTCACATCTTCACCGACCGCATTCTCAACGTGCGCGGCCGCGAGGAGACGCTGCTGCTCGGCGCCGGCACCATGTCCGGTATCCTGCGCCAGATGCTGCCCGGCGTTGAAATCATCTCGCGGCCGCGCCTGTCGCAACTCGCCTATGCCGGTTCCAAGAAGATCACCCGCCTGCCGCGCCGCTCAGCCATCGTCGCCTTCTCGGCGGAAGAGGTCTACGCCATCGCCGAACTGATCCGCCGCCAGCGTGGCGGCGCGGCCGTCGTCATGGGCGCGCTCTCGCCGCGCACCCGCAACGCCCAGGTCGAGCTCTACCAGAACGGCGACGTCGATTTCCTGGTCGCCACCGACGCCATCGGAATGGGCCTGAACCTCGACGTCGACCATGTCGCCTTCGCACAGGTCCGCAAGTTCGACGGCTTCACCTATCGCGACCTGTCACCCGCAGAGATGGCCCAGATCGCCGGCCGCGCCGGCCGCCATGTCCGCGACGGCACCTTCGGTGTCTCCGGCCACGCGCAGCCACTGCAGGACGAGACGGTGGAGCGCATCGAGGCGCATGAATTCGATCCCGTCCGGGTGCTGCAATGGCGCTCGCGCCGGCTCGACTTCTCTTCCGTCGCCGATCTGCGCGCCTCGCTCGAGGTCGTGCCGCAGGTTCCCGGTCTCACCAAGGCGTTGCCCGCTATCGACCAGCGGGCGCTGGAATTCCTCGCCCGCGACGCCGCCATCGCCGATATCTGCAAGGGCCGCGCGGAGGTGGCGCTGCTTTGGGACGCCTGCATCCTGCCCGACTACCGCAAGATCGCGCCGGCCCAGCACGCCGACATCATTTCGCAAATCTTCTTCGACCTCGTCCGGCGCGGCCATGTCGACGAGGACTACATGGCCGAGCAGGTTCTGCGCTCTGATCGCACCGATGGCGAGATCGACACGCTATCCGCCCGCATCGCCCAAATACGCACCTGGACATATGTCGCCAACCGGCCCGGCTGGCTTGCCGATCCGTTGCATTGGCGCGATAAGACCCGCGCAATCGAGGACAAGCTGTCCGATGCGCTGCATGAACGCTTGACGAAACGTTTCGTGGACCGCAGGACTTCCGTGCTCATGAAGCGTCTGCGAGAGAATGTGACGATGGAAGCAGAAATCAGCCCCAGCGGCGACGTAACGGTGGAAGGCCACCATGTCGGTCAGCTCGACGGATTCCGGTTCGCGGCCGACAAGTCCGCCGAGGGCGAGGACGCCAAGGCAGTCAAGGCGGCTGCCGCCAAGGCGCTTGCGAGCGAGTTCGACGCGCGCGCAGACCGCTTTGCGGCGGCCGCCAACGGCGATTTTGCGCTCGGCATGGACGGCGTGCTGCGCTGGCTCGGCCAGCCGGTCGCTTCGCTTGCCTCCACCGAGGAATGGCTGAAGCCGAAGGTCATCCTGCTCGCCGACGAACAACTGAACGGTCCGGCGCGCGACAAGGTCGTCGCGCGCGCCGAGCGCTTCGTCGCCCACCACATCGAGACGCATCTCAAACCGCTGGTCGATCTCGGCCGCGCTGACGAGCTGTCCGGCATCGCCCGCGGCATCGGATTCCGCCTGATCGAGAATTTTGGCATAGTGCAGCGCCGCGACATCGCCGACGAAATCAAGTCGCTCGACCAGGACGGCCGCGCCGCCCTGCGCCGCTACGGCGCGCGTTTCGGCTTCTACCATGTCTTCATCCCGGCGCTGGTCAAGCCCGCTCCGGCCGGCTTGCTCGCGTTGCTCTGGGCGCTGCAGAACGACGGCAAGGACAAGCCAGGCTACGGCGACGTCGTGCACATGCTTTCAACCGGCCGCACCTCGCTGGTGCCGGACGCCTCCTTCGACAACGCCTTCTACAAGCTTGCCGGCTACCGCCACCTGGGCAGCCGCGCCGTGCGCGTCGACATTCTCGAACGCCTTGCCGACCTGATCCGCCCGGCCCTGCAATGGCGCGAGGGCACCGGCGCGCTGCCGGAAGGCGCCGCCGGCGGCGGCCGCTTCTTCGTCACCCCGGCGATGATGTCGATCCTGGGTGCGACAGCCGAAGACATGGAGGCAGTGCTTGGCAGCCTCGGCTACCGCCACGACAAGGTCGAACCGGCCGAGTTCGAGGCGAGACTCGATGCGCTGAAGGCGGCGAGCACGCCTGCGCCGGCCGAAGCCGCCCAGCCCGAAGCCGCGCCGGCGGAAAGCGAAGCCGTCCCCGTCGCGGAAGAAGCCGCGCCTGTCGAAGCGTCGGAAATGGCCCCGGCCGAAGCCACCACGCCCGTCGAGGCCGCGACCAAGGAGGAAACGGCGCCGGAACCGGAAACCGTAACCGAACCGGCCGAGGCCGGGACGTCGGCAGAAATTGCAGAGGCCCCTGCCGCCGAAATGGCCGAAGCGCCCGCCGGGCCCGCGGCCGAAGCCGGGGAAGAGCCGAAGCCCGTCATGGTCTGGTACCAGGTCCGCGGCGATCGCAACCGGCGTCCCAACCGTCCGCAGGGACAGCGCGGCGACGGCCAGCGCCGCGAAGGT